>CANQZT010000076.1 GCA_947628335.1 uncultured Clostridia bacterium
TTCTTATGATGATTTAATAAAATTTATTGAATTTGAAAAGCATAATTATAAGTTAATACTATAAAGATAAATTACAATTTATGTTGCTAATATAGCATTTACCATTTTAGGTAAGTGCTTTTTAATTTTCCTTTAAAGGGGTGAGATAATGAATGAAATAGCAATAAAAGAACTTATGAGAAGTAAAGAAGAAAAACGAATATTAACTAGTAAAATTTCTGGTATAGAAGATGAATATTATAAATTGAAAAATGAAACTATTCCTTGTGCAATAGTTTGGTATGATGATGTAAAAATACTAATTCCTAGCACACACTTAGGAATTAATAAAATAAATAAATCAATTATTAGAGGTATGATTGGAGCAGAAATTGACTTTATTATAATTGAACTTGATACCATTTCTAATATTGCCATAGCAAGTAGAAAAGATGCTATGCAAATGAGAGCTGATTTAGAATTACCTAAACTAAAAATAAATGATACTGTAAAAGTAAGAATCCTCGCAGTTGGAGTTAAACATATTTTAGTAGAATTATATGGAAAAGAAATTATAATAAAAGCTGATAATTTGCAACATACCTATATTTTAAATTGTAAAGACTTATATTCACCTGGAGAATATTTAAAAGTACGAATAAAAAATATAGATATTGAAAAGAATCTATTTGAATTAAGTGCAAAAGATTTCATAGAAAATCCCTATAAAAATATTAGAAAATATATAACTGAAGGAGGAGAATATATTGGCAAAGTAATTGCTTTTCCTAAAAACAATAGTGGCATTATAGTTCAGTTAGACTTAACAAATATCACTTGTTTAATACGTGTTCCTGCAAGATTTAATAATTATCCTCATTATTTAGATAATGTATTAGTAAAAATAACAGAAATAAAAGTACAAAAGAAACTGATTTATGGGTATTTAATGAGAGTAATGTAATAAAAATCTAAAACTTTATGATGTTCGCTTGTATTGTCTTTATAAATGTTATATCATATTAGCAACCTTACGCTAGGAAAGGCTAGCCCTTTCTAAAGGGCGGAAGGGAGTGACATATATGCTAGCAAACGACATCATACTTCGTTTAGTTGAAATGTTAATGGTTGAGAAAGACAAAAATTGTGAGCTTAAAATTGCTCAATTAGAACACAATAAACAAGTAAATGAAGTAACTAGCAAAGACTAATCGTAGCAATACATAGTCTATAGAGTAGGAACGTTGCAGTCCTACTCTATCTTTAAGTACAAAAAAAAGTATGTGTAGTTGCAATACACACACCTAACATATATGGTTAGTAAACGACATCTTATCTAACACATTTTGTATATTTATAATAGCATAGAAAAATAGATTTGTCAAGAAAAGATCTATTATAAACATAATAAAATAGCTACTTATATAAAAAAATATGTGCAGTTACGATACACATACAAGTAAATGATATTCACAACCTAAACCGGACATATTTATTTTGTACTTACATAATAACACATTATTTATATTTTTTCAAATTCAACATATAAAAAGACTATAATTCTTATATGCTAAATTATAAAAAAATTCAACATTTTAGGAGGACTTTTATGTTAGATGATAAAAAATTAAAAGTATTAAATTTTTTACAAGATTTCGGATGTGCTAAATTAGAGCATTTGCAAATATTATTTAATGATGAAAATAATAATTTTAAAAATATACTATCTAATAATATGATAAGCCAAAAAAGTAATATTTTTGTTCATAATACAAAAAGAATAGATCAAAAGATGTTAGTTGCACTAGATATACTTTGTAAATATAAAAATAGATTATCTAAATATTATCTAGGATATAATCCTATAATTATATCTTTTTTAACTAAAGAGCATTTACTATATCATATAATAGTTGTAGATGAAGAAAATGAAAAGGGTATTGTAAAACTAATAAATTCTTATCCTATGTCGCTTCCAAAGGCTGATAAATTAATATTAGCTTTTAAAGATGATAGTGAATTAGAAAATATACAATGCAATATACCATTTTTATATACTACATATCCTAATTTAGAAGTTATAAATGAATAATTTAGTATTGATTTTATTTTTATTATATGGTATTTTTTATGTATTAATGGATTCATATATTAAATACTTAACAAACTAAAGGCAGGTATCATCCTGCTTTTTTTATTTTTATAATTCTCTTGATAGTTCTTCTAAAGATACTTCTTTATTAGTTTTTTTGTTATAAAACTTAATTTCAAAATCACATAATTCTGCATAATTTACAATCGTTTGAAAATCTGGCTGACTATTTTCTCTTTCATAACTTGAAATTGTATTATCTGCAACTGACATTTTATTTCCAATATCCCTTTGAGTAAAGTTTGTATTTATATTTCTCATATTTTTTAATATATTACCTATTGAAACTTGCATTATAGCACCTCCAATAGAATTATTACAAAAAAATAATGAGTTTTCATATTATTGCAAGAAACTTGCAATTTTATTTTTCTATGCTATAATTTTCTATATTAATATAGAAGATAAAAAAAGAAAGATTAAATATTCGCACTATTTATCCTTCTTTTCTATAGTTATTTTTAAGCCATGCACGTTTGCAATTTGTAGTAACGTTTTTACATCATAGTTTCTTATTCCTAATTCAAATGCTTGTATACCTTTTTCACTACGATGTATAGTTGCACCAAAATTTTTTTGAGTTAATTCAGTCCATTCTCTAATTATCTTTATTATTTCTTGTGGACTATACTCGTTTGCTATAATTTTCATTATACCACCCTCATTTATAGTATATGTAATTATATAGTAAGTATTAAATTTTGGTCGAAAACACCTACGTTTTGTATGTGTGTTATAAATTCTTCTATAATAATATTTAAAAGGAGGAATTTTTATAATGAAACAACAATGTAAAAATTTAATCACAACTATACTACTAGTATTAATAAATACTATTATTTCATTTTCTACAACTTATGTTTTTGGCATACAAAATATAGTTATATTTAGAACAACATCTTTTCTTTTCGATAGTATTACTTATGAAATCCTAATATTTTTAGGAATTAGTTTTATAGAAGGTTGTATTGGTAAACTAAAAAGTTTTATACATATAAATTAATTTCTAAAAAAAAAAGCCTAAATTATTAAACTTTTGTCTAATAATTTAGGCTTACTTCTCTAAAACAAATACTTTATGCTATTTTCTTTAATGTATAAAATACATTAAGATTTTCATCAAAAATATCTTTAAACTCTCTTATATATTTCATCTCTAAATTATAGCCTAATGGAATTAAATCCTTAAAAACTCTCTTCACAATATAATCAAGATTTTGATTTGATTCTTTTCTCAATATAAATACAATATTTTCAATATCTGTATTATCTATTACTTTTAATATTTGATATGAGTTATTTATATTAGAAAATGCTATTATTGGTAAATTCAAACTATCTCTTATTAAGTTACCTAATAAGATATTATCTGTTAAAAACACAGTTTTTCCATTTTTATTAATATTACTTTTACTAATCCAGTTTCTTGTACCAGTTCCATTTATTCTATCATTACTAGAAAACCAGATGTCTTCTATTTCACCGTATGCTTTATCTAAATGTATTAATAGTGCTTGTATCCTATTCATTTCATCAAAGACAGGAATGAAAAATCCCCTTGGACTAGAAAAATTCCAACCAAAATCTTCTTCTTGATAAAATCCAGGTATTCCTTCTAATTTGTATTGTTTTTTTAAATTTTTACATATTAATCTTCTTTTTATATAATCTTTGGGTACAGTTCTATACATTTGATTTTCAATAGTACTATTTAAAAAGCCATGCTCTTGTAGAAATTTTTTATGTTTTGTATCCAATTTTAACATTCCTAAAAATGCTCTATAAATTCTGTCTCTTTCTTCAATATCTGCTATCAAATTAATAGGCGATATAGTTATATTACTTTTTTCCGTTGAAAAGCATTCTCTTTCTATTAATTCTTTATATGCTTTTTTAGTATCCATGTGTTTCATTTTTGCATATAATCCTATTGAAAATCCTCCTATACCGCATCTACTACAACAATATTTATTATTGATTGTATTTAAACTTAAAGTGGGAATTTTAGAATTTTTGTTATAGCCGACAATAAGGACAAATACATTTTACTTCTGTTCCTTTCTTATCTATAATTTCTAATGATAATTGATATGCAACATTTAATATATTAATATGCTTTTGAACTTCTTGAAAATCTAGTTTATCCATAATATCATCCTTTCACTTAAATCAAAATAAAAAATATGCTAATTACTACTTTTTTGTCATATTTCAAATATTTCTATAATATTTTTTAATTGATTTTCAAATTCATCTCTTGAGATAGTTTCTACATTATCGTTATCTTCTAAATATTTTCTTATATTTAACTCCGTATATATTCGTTTATCTAAAGAATATTCATAAGAGATGCAACGATTACTTATAAGAGTTACAATTACTAAATATTTTTCATTAGTCCATATTCCTAAATATGTACTTACTCCATCATATGGATTTCTACCTTTTAAAAATACATTTTTAGTATTTTCTATTTCCATTAGTTTTTCTTCTTTAAGAAATTTATTTTTTACATAATTGATAATCATTTTTATCTCCTTCCTTATGCTACAAGCTTTATCTTTTGAAATTCATAATTTTCTATTTTATCTATAAACTCATTGGCACATTTTTGTATTTTATTTCCTAATTCAATAACTGTTTTTGTATCTCCATTAGCCCATTTAATAATATAATTAAAACTACATTTAGAAGTATCTAATCCAAAATGATCTGCTACAATGAATGCAACAGATTCAACAAATACTTCAGATAAATTTCTGTCAGTTTTATAATCAAAATCATCATACATTGCATGAGCAAGTTCGTGTAATAACACAGCTGTCTTATCATCTATAGACAAATTATTTTTTATTACTATATTTTTTTGACTAGGATTATAATATCCTTCTGCACCACCGAATATTTCTTTTTCGATAATAGGAATTTCACTAAAAGATTTTAATTTTTCATAAAAATCAAACATATCATTGCTATTAAGAGTTTTACTTTGTAATGGAATCTCTTTACCTAAAGTTTGTGAAATATCATAAACAAATACATACCTATAAGCATTGTATTGAATTGTTTCCGTTTCTTCAATTTCTTCTCCATCTTTAATTTTTTTAACTTTTTTATCATATTTACGTGGAATAGGTGCTACAATCCATATTTTTTTAGCTCCATTTATAAGTTGTCTATTTAATTTAAGCCATTTAGACTTTCCTGCCACTTGTGTAGCATCTGGGAATTGGCTAAAAATTAAAATAAGGTTATTAAAGCTATAACCTTTAAAGTTTTTTTGAAATTTTAAAAATTTCTTATAATCTCCATTCTCTACTATTTTCTGCAATTTACTTACAATATTATCAAACATTTCTTTTGTCCTATTTGAAACACTTTTATTCAATTTTGATTTCATATTTTTTACCCTCCTATGCAACCATTTTATTTAATTTGTACTTTTTAATTTTTATTTGAATCTTTTTCTGATATTTTTCCTTTACATCTATAAATTTTCTAAAATTAATCCAATTATCTATAAATTCTAAATGTTCACTTGTAAAATCTCTACTATGATTTGCTAATTCTTTTTGTACTATATGTCCATTTTTAAATTCTAAAGTAATAAATGATTTATCTGCATTTTTTAATTTTCTAATAAAAAATATTTCTGTTTCACCCTTTGCATATCTACCAAGGTACATATAGCCTACACAATTATTTTGTTGATTACCCTCATCTTTCATACTTGCAATACTTGGTGCTGGAAATATAATATATTTATCGTCTGAATATATATATTTTGAAAGTTCTAAAAATCTCAAATATGTTGGAACCTGAATTTTAATATCTTCAGTTATTTTTAGCTTAGTTTGTAACTTATCATGTCTTGATATTAAATTACGAGGAAATAAATCCTTTTTTGATTTATAATTTAATGCTAATTTTTTTGACATATCAAGATAATCTCTGTAAATAGTTAAATTTTTCATTCCTTTTGGATAATTGTTTAACTTACGCAATGGTATAAATTTTCCAATATCTTTAAGTACTTCAATATTTCCATGATATAGAGTATTTTCAGATTCTAAAAAACTCTCTAATATTCCATTATCGTTTAAAAATTTCACATCATTATAATTACTTTTATAACATTTCTCAATTAAGTCAAAATCTTTTTTCTTTAATAATTTAAGTATTCTGAGTTCTCTATAGTTTATATCATTATCTTGCATAAATTTAAGGTAATCCTTAGATAATCCAAACCTTTTATAAAAACTACCATTTTTATTAAGTTTTTTTGCACTAAAGCATAAATTATATAATTTCATATTCCACAATATTTCAAAACTCTCATATGCGGCAAGTTCTATAGCATCAATAAAGTTACAAGGATAGAATCTTAATATAAAATCCTTAATCGGTGCATATTCAAATTTAGTACCTTTTACCATTTTATTTTGATTAAATGGATACGTTGTATAATCACTAAAAAATCTAATTCCTTTATATTCTCTCCATTCTGCATTATTACCATTGTAATGATATATTGACATATACCCTAAATAAAACCATACTGCATCACTTAAAAATTTACCCTTTCCTGGTATAATTCTACAATATTCTTCTACATCATTTTCCATAAGTTTTGTTTTATGATTATAAAATGTTTCTATTTCAAATACTCTTGTAATAATATTTTTATTTATTCTTTGAACTAAATTAACTGATTTTTTAAAACTTTGTATATATCGTCCATTTTCACTAACTACATAAAACTCCTTTTTGCAATTAGGACACTGGAAGTATTTAGATACTCTAACTTTGGTATCATAAAAAGTATGTTGGCAATTAGTACAGTAACATTCTTTTAACTTTGTGTTTTTTATAATATAATGAAATTTTTCAGTTTGTTTCTCAATAAATTCATTCCAATGTTTTGGTAATTTACATTTTTTATTGATTTCATTCATCATTGTATCAATTTCTTCTTG
>CANQZT010000077.1 GCA_947628335.1 uncultured Clostridia bacterium
TGTTTATTTTAAGTTCTGCACATGTTACAGCCTTCCCTGCTGAGCCTATTCTTGAATCAAATTCTGGTGTTAGGGCTGCTATTGGTGCAGTTTCTGTTAATCCATATCCTTGTAAGAAATTTATTCCTATATCTTGTAACCATTTTCCAACTTTTGCATCAATTGGTGCTGCAGCTGACACTATTATTCTTATATTTCCACCCAGATTATCATGTATTTCTTTAAATACTTTTCTTTTTATATCAATATTAACGCCTTTTAGTGCATTAGTTATATGTATCATTGATTTTACTAATTTGTCTTTTTTACTTTTTACAATGTTTTCGTTAATTTTTTTGTATAGGTTTTCTATTAATAATGGCACAGCAAGCATTGCTGTTGGTTTTGTTTCTTTTAGGTTTGGTACTATATGTTTTAGACCTTCGCATACTACGATTGATGCCCCCACAGATATTGGTAATAAATATCCTATTGTAGATTCATAAGTATGATGTAATGGTAGTATTGAAAAGAATCTGTCTTTGTCATCTAAGTATACATATGCTGAAACTACATTTACATTTTGTGCTAGATTTCTATTGTTTATCATAACTCCTTTTGCTTGTGAAGTCGTTCCAGATGTAAATATTAGCACTTTAAATTCTTCTGGATCTATTTCTATTTCCATATAGCTTTGATCACCTGATGATACTATTCTTTTTCCTTGCTCTATAACATAATTTAACCCTACATCTTTTCCAGATATAACAGAATCACTATTCATTTCTATAAAATATTCTACATTTGGCACATTTTCTTTTACCTTTTTTATTATGTCTTTTTTCTTTTGTGAATAAATTATTGCACTTGCTTTTGATCGTTTTATTACATTTTCAATTTCATTTGCTGGTAATTCTTTATCTACTGGTACTGCAATTCCTGTTCCACATAACATTGCCATATAAGACACATACCAATGATATGTATTTTCTCCTATGATTATTACTCTTTTATTTTTTAATCCTAAAATTTTATTAAGACCTGTTCCTAAATTTATTACATCTTTACCATATTGTTTATATGTAATTTGTGTAAATGGTGCTTTATGTTCAAATTTTTCTAACATAAATATATTATTTTCATATTCTTTTATTGCTCTTTTAAATATTTCTTTTATTGTTTTATAGTTTTTTGCTTCATATTTTATATCTTTTACTTGTATTTTATTTTCTTCAATGTTTGCTTCATCTATTTCAGACATTTCTTCCATTTTTAGTTTTGGGAATTTGAAATTTGGTACTTTAAATTCCTTTAATATTCTCAATTTTATCACTCCTTACGTTGGTTCGTACATTTTTTATTATCGCACATTTTTCTCATTTTGTAAATATTAGAATGTATCGAATAATACATAAGTATTGGGGAGATTAATTATCTCCCCAATGTAATTATAATTTTATAATTTCTTCTTTACTTAATTTTGTTATTTTTGAAATCGTTTCTATATCCATTCCGTTTTTTTTCATTTCTTTTGCCATTTCTATAATTGCCTTTTTTTCCCCTTGTTTCTCTCCCTTTTTATATGCATATTGTCTTGCATCTGCATCATCTCTTGACCATTTTTCATAGTAGTAGTTTATCTCCTTTATTGCTCCATCTGATAATATTTCTTCTACTTCTTTGTTTGCTTCTTTTATTATTTTACTTTTTTCCTTCGCCATTTCTATTAACCCCCTATCATCCGAATCTATTAGTGCTAACCAACATTCTAGCTCTGTTGCTAGTTTTGGCTTACTTTTTCTAAACTTCGGTAATTCTATAAAGTGATATGTTACTTCGTTTATTACCTCATATTCTCTATGATTTTCTGCTACTGTTACTGTTTTTGTATGATATTCTGGTACCTCTAACATATTGTATCCTAATATATTTATTAATATTACTGGTTTTGTCTCTTCATAATATTCTCCTTTTGCTAATTGTTCTGCCATTAGTCTACTTCCATAATATGCTGTCCTTTTCTTCATATTATGTTTATCTTGTATTTGCATTTCTATATTTACTATCTTTTTATTATTGATTGTTGCCTTGATATCTATTCTTCCAGCTTTTCCGTCTTTGATCAATTGTTGTAGTGATACTTCTTGTAATACTTCTATTTGCTCTATTTTTATCTCTAATACTGCTTCTAAGAAACTTTTTAAATATTTTTCGTTTCCTTTTTTGCCAAAAAACATTTTAAATACTATATCATTTTTTAAGTTCATTTTTTTCCTCCTTTATTATATCATGCTGACTTTCAAAACACAACATAAATGACAATTTTTGTTCTAGCAATTCAAAAAGTTTTACGTTACTTTTGACCTCCTTTCTTATTTATTTGCTTTGAAAATTTTAGATTTTTATTTGGATTTTTATTTTTGGGATTAGAATTTCCTTTTGATACATCATAATGACGTGTTAATTTATAAACCCTATTAACACAGTCATTCGTATAAAATTTTATTTTTGATATTTTTTGGGAACTATATTATAGATATACAATTTAATTTTTTATTGATTTATTTTTTCTTTAATATCCTTACATGTACTTTTACGGTAAAACTTTTTGAATTATTTAAACTGTATTTATTATATATTGCATTTTCTTAATTGTAAACTAATGTTTTAAAATTTTTTAATATTTTGTTAAAATCCTTTATTACAAGATAATATTTTCTAAACCTTTCTGCACATATGTGTTATATTGGATTAATAGTTGTCTCATATATTGAATTATTGTTTTTTTATTAATCTTATTTGCTATATATATTTTTTTTTCTATTATAATTTTATCTTTTATTTTTACCTGTAATTTTCCTATTACTTCATTTTCTTGGATTGGTGCTTGCAAATTTGTTTCTGCTTGTATTTGCACATTTATATCTTTTATATCATTTTTATTTATTGGCATTTGCTCATATTCCAATTGCTCTAACCTTATATCAACTTCTTTGTTTTCTCCTTTGATTATTTCTAAATTATTTAAACTATTCCACTCATTAAATTCATTTTCTATTTTTTGTTTTATTGGTACATATTCATAGTCTGAAAATGCATATTCTATAAGTTTTACACTGTCTGTTGTTCTTATTTTTTTTGTGTCTGCTCCTAATACTACACAAATTATTTGATGCCCGTTTCTCGTTGTTGAAGTAACTAAACATCGGCCTGCATTATTAGTAAAACCTGTTTTAACACCATCTACTCCATATAAATTTCCTAATAATTCATTTGTATTTGTTATTACTTTATCTTTTCCGTTTATATGAATTGTAGTTGTTTTTGTATTAACAATTGTGGATAACTTTTTTATATTTAAAGCATAGTCAGTTATTTTAGCTAGTTCATAAGCTGATGTGTAATGTTCATTTTCATCTAAACCATGTGGTGTTACAAAATGTGTATTTTCTAGACCTAATTCTTCTGCCTTTTTATTCATCATTTCAGCAAATGACTGTATACTTCCTCCTATATATTCTGCAAGTGCAACTGCTGCATCATTTCCGTGAACGTAACATTAACCCATACAGTAAGTCATTTACTGTTATTTTATCTCCTTGTTTTAATCCTAGTCTTGATCCCCCTGTTTCTCCTGCTTTTCTAGATATTTCTACCGTATCTGTTAAATTGCTATTTTCTAAAACAACGATAGCACTCATAATTTTCGTAGTTGATGCCATAGCTCTTTTTGAATACCCATTTTTCTCATAAATCACACTTTTTGATTCTCTATCATAAATTAATACTGCTCGTGAATTTACGTTAGGAGAGTTATCCACATTTGTGGAAGTGTTTATAATCTCCTCTTTTAATAACTCATCATCTATTTCTTCTTCATCTATATCATCAGCCAATACACTTATATGTACACTTATAATTGAAATTAATATTATTATGCAAATTATTTTTCTCATAAAAAATCACCTTATTAATTTTATTAAAAAGGTGATTTTTTATTACTTCTTATTATTTTCTTTCCCTACTTCCAATAAATTGTTCATTTATTTCTTCTTCAGCATTTTCTATTTTTTCCTCTAAGGTATCTCCATCTGCTTTCTCTAATTCTTCTTTAAAGCTCTCCACACTTACCTTACATCTTTTTGCTGCTTTTCTTATAATTATTTCTGAATCATCTACTGTTTTATCATTGCTTAAATCATCATCTATACTATCTAGAGTAGTTCTTTCGTCTTCGTTATATTCTATTCTATCATCGGCTCTTTCTATATCATTTGCAACTGTATTATTTTTTGTTTTTTCAAGGTAATTTTGTACGTCTTTTTCTGTCCTTTTTTGATTTGTATTTTTTAAATTTACAGGAATACTTGTATATTGATTTGTTTCTCCGCTTCTTCTGTAATAGTTTATTTCTGGTGTCCCATAGTCTCCAATATCTACAGTAAATCCTTCATTTCCATTTCCTTGATTTTGTCCTGGATCAATTCTTACCATTGTATATACACTTTCCTTTTTTACTTCCGATCCATCTTTATTTACTGTTATTACTTCTTTTGTTGGATTCGTTCCTTCTGTTTGTTTTAATGACTCAAGCTTCATTTCTTCTCCTTTAGCATTTATTCCTATAAATTCAAAACCTGCTACACCTTTTCTTCTTACTTTCACTTTATTTATACCTTTTTTTCCTACTTCTGGTACTAGTTGTGCAAATGTTTTTGTTGAAGTAATTTTTTTGTTTATATCTATTTCAATATCACTTGCATTTTCTTGATATTGATTGTTTTGTATTTCCTCTTTTTTTGTTTTATCCTTTGAATTTGTATTTTCTTTCTTATTTGCTAATTCATTTTCTAATTCTTTTAAAGATGTAGGAATTATATCATGCAACTGCAACAATAGTTCTTTTTCATTCAACAAATTTTTATACTGCTCTGAAATTTTAATTTCTCCATTTTTATCTACCTTAGCAAGAGTTCCTATATCTGTTTTAAATTCGAATTCTATCTGACCATTTACTTCTTTTTTTACTAAATATAAATCTTCTTTTCTTTCGTTTTCTATTTGTGCATCATTTTTAGATACTACTACTTTTCCATAGTAAAGTATATCTATGACTGATCCTTCTTTTATATTACTGTTTTTTTCTTGCATTTCTTTCAATTTTTTTAATACTTCTTCCATTCTATTACCTCTAATCCATCTTTATAGATATTTCAAAATTTGTTGTGTTACTTAATCTCATATTAAATGTTATTTTTCTTTCTTCTGCTGCAGTGCTTAGACTTTCTTTGTATGGAACTGTTATGATGTATACGTCTCCACTTGTATCTAAATCTAAACTACCTACTATATTATTTTCAAAAAATTTCTGATTCATATATTCCTCAAATTTTTCTTCAGTTGGAAAATATGTGTTTTTAAAACTTTCATTTAAATATGAATATACTTTTTTATAATTTTTTGTGTTTATTAATTTCATAATCTTGTCAATATTTGTTACTATTTTTTCTTGATCAGTTGCTTTATTATATTGTTCTATAAATTCCTCTGTTTCAATAGTATAGTTATCTAATAAAATTGTATATTTATTTATTCCTGTTTCTATTATTTTATAGTAATTATCATAATTATCTGTTATGATATACGTTCCATATTGCCCATTTTTTGACATTTTATAATCTATTAAGATTGCATCTTGAAAACGATTTATATTATTTTGTAAATATTTTTTATACTCATTAATATCATTGTCGAACTTTTCTTTTTTATATTCTCTATCTAATAGTTCAAATGCTTCTTCTGGTTTATATAATGCTTTATATTTATAGTCTTGAAAATAATATTTTATAATTTCTGAATCTGCAATATTGTTTTCTTCATATTTATTTAAAGCATTTCGTGGTATTGTTATATCTTCTCTATATTTTGAAGCTATTTGATTATTTTTTGCATTTTCAAATTCTTCTTTTGATGAATTTATAATAGAAAATGTACTATTAATATAGTCTATATTTACAACTAAATAGTAATCAAATTCTTCTTGATTCCTAGTTACTCCATATACATACACTGTGCTATAAGAAATTTTATCTAATATATACATCTCTTGACTTTGGAAATTTGTACTATCATCTATTAATTCAACAGCATTTGTAGGGGAAATACAAGATATTGCACTTGTATTATTGTCCCCGTAAATATTGATAATATTTTTTTATATTATAGTCAATTTTATAAAAAAGATTTTTATTTTCTATTTTCTCCATATCTGTAGATGCAACATTAATTTCTACTTCTTGTTTTGATTCAATATTATGTTTTAATACCACTATAGTTACAGCAACTAATATAATAACTATTACCACTATTGGTATAATAAATTTAATTAACTTTTCCATACATTGCAACTCCTTTATTGGCTTATAAGAAAAACTCCGACATTTCCATTCATAACTGTATCTATATCATACCATCCTGTTTTTGTACAATTTCCAACATTAGATACATACACTTGATTTCCATCAGCTTCTAGCACTGTAAAGTAATGTCCACCATTTGTCCAGAATCCTGGCCCAGCTCTAATAATTGCTGGATAGCCTGTTTTTAAGTGATCTAATACCTCTTTTCCACTATGCTTTTCGGAATAAACATATTTTAAACCATGTTGTTTCATACATTTTTCAACTAATTCAGGTCTTCTACCATTCGCCCTTTCATCTATTGTATATTCTTGAGCTAATTGATATGGATCTTTATTACATCCAAATCCTGACAAAATAACTGCACAACTTGTCATAGAACAAGCACTTGCTGCAAAAGTATCTTCCCAGAAAATTTTACTTGCCCAATAGCCTTGACCTTGTTTATATTCCTTGTAACTTATTCCTGATGCTGTTGTATAAATTCCAGTGTAGCCTTCTCCACCTTTTCCTGTTACTCCACCAGTTCCACTTACCTGTAGCTGTATTCCGACTGCTTCATAAAATTGTGTTATCTGTGCATTAACAAATTTAACCCAGTCATCTCCCTGCGTTGGATAGTCCGGTGGATCATTTGGGCAAAAAATATGTCCTATTTTG
>CANQZT010000078.1 GCA_947628335.1 uncultured Clostridia bacterium
TTTTTTCGTAAGTAATTATTCTACAATTTGCGCAAAAATGCAATTTTATGTAAAATAAAATTTTGAAACAAATAATAGACAAATATAAGGTTAAGGTAAAGTTTTTGAGGGGAAATAAGAGAGTATAGAAATTAATGTTAATTTCCATACTCTCTTACTAATTTTTTAAGAAATTCATCTAAATAGTTCAGAATGTGAGCCAATTCCGACGAGTAATAATATTGTTTTGTAAATTTATTAGTTCTTTCAATTTTGTATTTCATTATGCAAGTCCTCCATAAAATCATCTACACTTGAAAAGGATTTATAATTTTCAGGGTGTTTCATCATTTCTTCTGCTTCCTTAATTGATTCTAACATTTCATTACTAAATTTTGGACACTTTAATTCAAATGGAATTCCATTATTTAATTTTATTTGATGCAAAAAAATATTAATAGCTTCACTTAGTGATAGACCTAAATCATCTAATATTGGTGTTATTTCTTTTTTTATATTATCATTTACTCTTACAGTAGACATAATTAGTCACTCCTCTCTATTTGTATTATATTATATATTGTATACATTTGTCAACATTTTGTATACAATATGGTTAATTTTTGGCTAAAATAGTAATATGAAAGTTTGACAAATTTTATTCATTAATTTAATTTTTGTATCAAATATAGACATAGAAAAAAGGGGGAGAAAAACATTATATTATCAAATAAATTTTTTAATACCAATAAGCTAATTTCAAAAAAGAGTTTATTAATTTAGTTTGTTCTTCTAATTCTTCAAAAGAAGAAACGGTATAATTTTTGCAAACTATATTCCTAGAATCTAAGGTCCATAAAAATGCTTTTAGTTTTGGAAATTTATCAATATTATTATACATAAAGTAAATTAAATCACATATTTTTTTATACAATATACTTTCTTTTTCTTGTTCTTCAATATATTTATTGAAATCAACAAGCAATTCTAAAGGTTTAGCAATTGTCAATCTATAACTATCATTAGAGAAAGTATTTAAAAAGTTAAAGTAGCTTTCACAAAAAATTCTATACATTATATTTCTCCCTAAAAATTTTTAATTTTTTTATAAATTCATTTTTCTTACTTTCGAACAAATTATTTCTACATAAAATTTCATCTATAATAGAATTTAACAGTTTTTTATCACACAGAGGTATAACAATTGTATCATAATTACATCCATTATGTAGTAATTTTGGGTAACAAATATAAACATAAATTCTTGCAATATGTAAAGTTGTGATATATAATGACAAATATTGAAGGAGGATGTCGAAAATGGTATTTTCATCAACAGTATTTTTATTTCTATTTTTACCATTAGTTTTGATAATATATTATAATCCAATATTTAAAAGTAAGAAATTCAAAAATATGTTTTTATTACTTTCAAGTTTATTTTTTTATGCATGGGGTGAACCAATATTTATTTTTTTAATGATTACATCCATTGTAGTAAATTGGATAATAGCATTAGAAATAGATAAAAATACAAAGAAAAAAGAAAGAAAACGATATGTGATATTAGCAATAATATACAATATAGGTCTGTTATTTGTATTTAAATATTTATCGTTTATTGTAAATAATGTAGGTTTGTTATTGAAAAATGATTCAATAACATTAGATATTGCACTACCAATAGGAATATCATTTTTTACATTTCAAATATTATCATATGTGCTAGATGTATATTATAAAAAAGCAAAAGTTCAAAAAAATATCTTGAACGTAGGATTGTATATATCTTTATTTCCTCAGTTAATAGCAGGGCCAATTGTAAGGTATCAAACGATTGCAGATGAAATAGAAAATAGGAAAGAAACATTTGAAGATTTTTGTAATGGTGTGTATAGATTTGTTTATGGTCTTGGAAAAAAGGTCTTAATTGCAAATTATGTAGGATTAATTTCAGACAATATAATTGTAAATATGAATCTTCGGGGAAATTTCAATTGCAACAGCATGGATAGGTGCAATTGCGTATACTTTACAAATTTATTTTGATTTTTCAGGTTATAGTGATATGGCAATAGGATTAGGGAAAATGTTTGGATTTCATTTTGAGGAGAACTTTAATTATCCATACATAGCAAAATCTATTACAGATTTTTGGAGAAGATGGCATATATCATTAAGTAGGTGGTTTAGAGACTATGTATATATTGCACTTGGAGGAAATAGAGTATCAAACAAAAGACATATTCTAAATTTATTTATAGTATGGCTTTTAACAGGAATATGGCATGGTGCTAATTGGACATTTATTATATGGGGCTTATTCTATTTTGTATTAATAACAATTGAAAAAAAGACTAAATTTATTGAAAAATTAGGAGTGTTTTCACATATATATACGCTATTTTTTGTAATAATTGGTTGGGTTATTTTTAGAGCAAATAACATAAGCGAACTATTAAAATATTTGGGATATATGTTTGGAATAGGAACAAATATGGTAATAGATAAAATGGCAATAGATTACATTAAAATGTCTGGTTTAATATTAATAATAGGGATTATTGCATCTCTACCAGTAAGCAAGTTAGTAAAAGAAAAAATAAAAATAAATGATAATATAAAAGAAATAATTGAAATGATTTTTGTAATAGCAATCTTCATTATGTCTATGTTACTATGTATAAGAGCAACATATAATCCATTTATTTATTTTAATTTTTAGGAGGAAAAAGTGAAACAGAGTAAAGTAAAAAAAATAGGAGCAATAGTAATTATAGTGATTATTATATTTATGTTTGCTTGGGTATCAACATCTGTAGTTGCATGTATTATGTATAAGTTCAATATAAAAAATCCAGTAATTGAATTTATGGCTAAGAAAACGAATATAGAAAATGAAGATAAAAAAATTGATTGGAATGAGAAATATCCGGTAAAATCTGAAGACAATAGTGAAATTCAAGAAGTAAAATTAGAAAAAGTTATAAATGTAATAAACAAAATGAATGAAGTTAAGGAAAAGATAAGAGCCAAAACATCTGAAGGGTTGGGAGGATATGAAAAATTGTTAGAAATATCATATTTATATGATAAAGCAATAGGATATCAACTAGTATCTAACAATAATATAGATTCTAGAATAAAAGTAGGAGAGTATTTGTGTAAATTAGAAGCAGTACCTACAAACTTTAATAATCAAATGGAGGAGAAAGCTAATATATTAGTTAATCTTAATAATTATCTGAAAAAAAGAAATGTTAATTTATTATATGTGCAAGCACCTAGTAAGATAGAAAAGAATAACGATTATATATCTCCAATATATATAGATGCAATCAATAAAAATATAGATATATTAATAGATGGAATTAAAGATAAAGTAGATTATATAGATTTAAGAGAAATAATAGAACAAAAGGGGGAGGACTATTTAAATTTATTTTTCAAAACAGATCATCATTGGAAGCCAGAAACAGGTTTGTGGGCAACAGGTAAAATTGTTGACAGGTTAAGAGAAAAATATAATTACAATATAAATAATGAAATATATGATATAAATAACTATAATATTGAAAAATATGAAAGTATATTTTTAGGTTCAGATGGTAGGTATATGACACTAGCAAATGCAAAAAAAGAAGATTTATCAGTGTTAACCCCTAAATTTGATACAGAGCTATATGTAAGTGTACCAGAAAAAGAAATAGAAGAAAATGGAACATTTCAAGATACATTAATTGACTATAGTCAACTAAATTTTAAAGCAAACAAAATAGAAGAATTTTTAGGTATAAAAGCATATAGAGAACAGATGTATAGTACATATATGTATAATGACACGAGTTTAGTAGAAATACATAATAAAAAAGCTACAAATAATAACAAGATATTAATAATAAAAGATTCTTTTGGAAGGAATGTTGCACCATATTTAGCATTAGGTGTAGAATATTGTTTTGTAGTAGATTTAAGATGTTTTAATGGAAGTATATTATCTTACATAGAAGAATATAATCCAGATGTTGTTATTGTAATATACTATCCAGGAACTCGGGGTAGGGAACGAAGTATGGTCATTTAGATAAAAAGTTTTATTAAGTAACAAATTTTGTATGTTTTTAATAATAAGTATTGATTAAATGTAGTAAAAGATATACAATAATTAAAAATTAGAGCAGGAGATGAAGTGAATGAGTGAAAATGAAGATACAAAAGCAGTAAACAAAAAAGAAAAACATGCAAAAAAGAGTAAAAAAAGCAAAGTATTAAGAATATTTTTAATAATGATTTTAATTATTGTTATTTTATTAGGAGTAGTAGCAGGTGTTGGAGTTTGGTATGTAAGTGATAAATTAGGAAAATTAAATTATGTAGATATAAATGAAGATGAACTTGAGATAACAGAAGGAATAGAAGAAAAATTAAGTGGATATAGAACAATTGCACTTTTTGGAGTAGATAGTAGAAGTGACGAATTAGAGAAAGGAACAAGAAGTGACTGTATTATTCTGGCAACAATTGATGAAAAGACGAAAGAAGTAAAACTAACATCTGTATATAGAGATACATACTTAGAGTTAACAGGAAGAAGTTTGGATAAAGTAACACATGCATATGCTTATGGTGGAGCAACACTTGCTATGAGTACATTAAATACTAATCTAGATTTAAATATAAAAGAATTCGTTACAGTTAATTTTGAATCTGTTGTAGATATCGTAAATGCTGTAGGAGGAGTAAACATTAATATAACAAATGAAGAATTAAAATATATTAATAATTATATTGGTGAAATTAATAAAGTAACAGGTAATAATTCAGCAAACGTAACTAAAGCAGGAAATCAAAATTTAAATGGAGTACAAGCATTAGCTTATGGTAGAATTAGATATACATCTGGAGGGGATTATAAACGTACGGAAAGAATGAGAGATGTGTTGATGGCTGTTGTAAATAAAGCTAAAAAAATGAGTGTAGGTCAATTAAATAAATTCGCAGATGAAATATTGCCAGAAATATATACTAATATTGATTCAGGAGAAATTTTATCATTAATTCCACAACTTGCAACTTACAAAATAGGTGATAGCACAGGATGGCCATATAATACCAAAGGTGCAACAATAAATGGAGTTTGGTATGGGCCACCAGTAACACTTGAATCTAATGTGAAGGAATTACATGAAAAAGTATATGGTCAATCAAATTATGAGGTGTCTGATAAGGTAAAAGAAATTAGTCGAAAGATTGTAAATAAAACAGGATATAGTAAATAATAGAAATTAAGGTAAATTACAAAAGAGTTATGAAAGCAGGGGGCTAGATGGAAAATAAGATATTACTAATAACAGGAGCATCATCTGATGTGGGAATAGAATTAATAAAAAAGGTTATAAATAAATTTGATTTTATATTAGCTCATTATGTAAAAGATGATGCTAAATTGCTTGAACTGAAAAAGAAATTTGGAGATAAAATAATATTAATTAATGGAAATTTTTTAAGCGAAAAAGAAACATATCAATTTGTTGAAAACATAAAAAATACAGGAAAAATTCCAACACATATTGTGCACTTGCCAGCAGGTAAATGCGAAAATATGAAATTTTCAAAAATGACTTGGCAAAAATTTGATGAAGATATAAATATTGCATTACGCTCATTATTATTAGTATTAAACAATTTTTTGCCACTGATGGCAAAAAATAAATATGGAAGAGTAGTAGTAATGTTAACTTCATATACATTAAACATTCCACCTAAATATCTTTCAAGTTATGTTACAACTAAGTACGCATTATTAGGATTAGTAAAAGCACTAGCAAATGAATATGCGGATAAAGGAATTAGAATTAATGGTGTTTCGCCAAGTATGATAGATACTAAATTTTTAGATAGTATACCAGAATTAATTGTAAAGCAAAATGCATTAAATAGTCCGACAGGTAAAAATTTATCGGTAGAAGATGTTATTCCAACATTTGAATTTTTATTATCAGATGATGCAGAATGTATAACAGGTCAAAATATTGCGATAACTAATGGAAATATATAATAAATAAAAAGCAAGTTTCGTTTTTATGTTAATATTAAATGTAACCATTGTTCAACATAAAAACAAAAAATAACTTGCTTTTTTTATTGCTTAATGTTATTATCTATTACGTAAATAAACACTACGTAGACGGATAAATTTTGGAGGGGATAATGAAAGAATTAGAATATCCATTTGATGTTACATATTTAATGAAAAATAAGAAAAAAATAAAAAGAGAATTATTGTCTAAACCAGGATTATTAGAAAAAAATATAGCAATTTTGGGAGGTTCTACAACAAGTGAAATTAAAAATATGCTAGAAATATTTTTACTAAATTATGGTATAAAACCTAAGTTTTACGAATCAGGATATAATAAATTTTATGAAGACGCAATATTTGGAAATGAAGAATTAGATAATTTTAACCCAGATATTATATATATTCATACAACTAATAGAAATATTATGCAATATCCGACAATGTATGATAACGAAAAAGAGGTAAATGAAAAACTTAATTCTGAATATGACAAATACAAAAAGATATGGACTAAATTATTTAGCAAATTTAATGCAATAATTATTCAAAATAATTTTGAATATCCTTATTATCGTTTATTAGGAAATAAAGATGCAAGTGATGTTCATGGAAAAACTAATTTCATTACTAGGTTAAATCAAAAATTTTATGAATATGCATCAGATAATAAAAACTTTTTTATAAATGATATAAATTATGTATCAGCATGTTATGGATTAGATAAATGGGCAAATCAATTATATTGGAATATGTACAAATATGCTATGGAAGTACCAGCTATTCCATATTTATCATTTAATTTAGCCAATATAATAAAATCAATTTATGGAAAAAACAAAAAAGCCTTTGTTTTAGACTTAGATAATACCTTGTGGGGAGGAATAGTTGGAGATGATGGTGTAGA
>CANQZT010000079.1 GCA_947628335.1 uncultured Clostridia bacterium
CCTATACGATAAATAGGACATACCCCTATAATTCAAATGGGACATACCCTATGTCCCAAAAAGGACAATATAATAATATAAATAATAATATTATAAATAAAGAAAAGATAGATGGATTATTTAATTATATTATAGAGAAAAAAGAAGTTCCAAAAGAATTTGAAAAAGTAGAATATAATGAAATAATCGTAGCATTAAAAAAATATCAAATGCTATATACAAAAGAAATTATAGAAATTATGTCAGTAGAAAATGCAACTAGAATAAAAGAAATAATTTATGTTATTGCTTTAATTGTAAAAAACAAATTATTTTATTTAACTAATAAAGTGAGTAGAGATAAACTGATACAAGTTTATAATGATTGTAAGAATAGACAGAATGAAAATATGAATACAGAAAATAAAATTGAAAATTTTATTAACTATTTTTATAAGTGTATAGAAAATGAATTATTGAAGGAATAACCTTCTTTTTTTATGCTTAAAAAATAGGTAAATATAAAATTTAATATATATAAGGGAGGTGTTAGTTATGCCGTATCCATAAAAATTATAAAAAATAAAATATTATTAGGAAAGGAGATTTTTTTCAATGAAAATTTATAAAGTAGAGTACAGAAATATTTATTTGAAAGCTGGTGAAGATGAAGTAATTACAACTGTTTTTTTAGATAAAACTTTAGCTTTAAAATATTATGAAAAAGAAAAAGAAATTATAAAAAAACAAGAAGAAGAACTAGAAATGGAAAATTATAGAATTGATGAAACGGATACTTTATATGAAAGATATTTAAGTGGACGTTCTAATGAAGATAGTATTTCTATTTGTATAGAAGAAGATGAAACTTATGATGAAAAAATGTTGCAAGAATTGCAAAAAACACAGAATGAAAATGAAAAAGATTATCAAATTTAAAAATCATAATAAATAATTGTTAAAAACAAAATATTGGAGGACAAAATAAAATGGAAAACAAACAAAGAAAAACGATTAAATTTGAAGGAGAAGAGATTTTTATAGAAGTTTCGCAATATGATGTTAATGATAGAATAGCACTTTTAGCATATACAAATAAAGAACCATATTCAGATATAACAATAAATTTACCAGAAATAAATATAGAAAATGATGAAGGATTTATTGCTCCTATTGCTAAAGATTGTGGAATTGAAGAAAAATTAATCAAAGAAAAAATTATTAAAAAAATAAATAAAACAATTATGTGTAATATGGAAAAATATGATTTGGTAAAATTTGATTTAGAAGAATTAAGAAAATACGATTCAAAAGGAATCAAAAAATTTAATTTAATGTTGAAAGAAAAGGAATATAATTATGAAATGTAGAAAATTTATAATAATTTTTACTATATTGATTTTTATAATAACTTTTTCAATATCTTGTTATATAATTTTAAAAGATTTAAAAGAACTAAATGAAAATAATAAGTCTATAGAAAATTTAATTGAAAAAACTATTGTAGTAAATGAAAAAACAAAAGAAAAAGAAATTGATTGGGATTATCAAAAATTGATTAATGAAGATATAATAGCTTGGATTGATATTGAAGGTACAAATATTAATTATCCAATCTTGAAAGATGAAGATACTTATTATTTGAATCATTCATTTGATAAAAAGTATAATTCTAATGGTTCTATATTTACAACAGATCTAGCACCATTTGAAGATAACGAAACTATTGTATATGGGCATAATATGAGAAATAATAGCATGTTTTCAAATTTAGAAAATTACTTAAACGAAGATTTTTTATATTCTCATATAAAATTTAAGATATATACTCCCAAATGCAATTTTGAGGCAGTAATTTTTAGTGTATATTCTATAGATTTTGAAAATGAAATGAATAATATAAAATTATTGAATTTTAATGAAAGAGTAAATTATTATAGAAATGCTAGTAAATATAAAATTGATAATAGTAATAATAGTGAAAAAATAATAAAATTATCAACTTGTTCATATATAAATGCCAAAACACGACCTACAACTAAGAGATGTTATGTAATTGCTAATTTATATGAAATAAAATAATTTAAAAAAATGGGCTGACAAATATAAAAATATACGCTATACTGGAGGTAGAAATGATAAGAAAGATACAGAAAAAGTTGGAACAACTAATGGTAAGCAGAACAAAAATTACAGATGAACAATTAAAATTGCAAGAAAAATTAAATAATATAGATACTGAAATTAAAAACTATACTTTATTGAAAAAAGAATATGAAAAATTAGAAAAAAAGTTCAATAATTTTTTAAATATAAAAGAGGATACAAGACATGAATGAAGAAGATAAAAAATTAATATATAATTATTTATCTTATACTAAAAAAAGAAATTTTTTAATTCTAATTTTTATAGTTATAGTTGTAATTATTATATGTTTGTATAATTATTCTAATTCTAAAATTTCTTTTAATAAAGTAGAAAATACTAATTTGAAAGATGAAAATAATATTTCAAAAAATGAGGAAGAATTAGTCAAAAACGAAACAAATATAATTAATGAAGCTAAAATTATAGAAAACAAAGTTGTAGAAAATAAAGTAATAGAGCAAGTTTCAGAAGAAATTAATAAAAAGGATGAAGTACAAGATAAAAAAGAAAGTAGCGAAATAAAAGAAAAGCCTGTTAATAAAGATTTTTTGTTTAGTGATGGATATACAATGGAAAATGTAACAGAAGTTGCATTGGATTATTTGAAATCTCAAAATTATAGTGGAGAATGTATCCCTATACAAGATGAAGATGGAGTATATTTAGGAATGAGGGTCGTATTTTATTAAATCATAAAAATATATAGTGATATTGGAGGAATTTGTCTATGAAAAAGAAAGTTTTAATTTTATTTTTTATTTTATTAATGGTTTCAATAATGATAGTTTCATTTAGTATTTTAATAAAGAATAAGAGGATAGAAGAAAAAAGAGCAATAAATAATTCTTTTGCAAATAAAGAAAGAATGAATACTATTGCTTATGATAATACACAAAAGGAAAATTTAATAGTAACTAATGAAGAAAATAAAATTGAAATCCAAAATAATATATCAGAACAACAAGTACAATTAAACTCTAATAGTGAAAGTAACGATATAATGGAGGGTAAAGTTGCTATTTCACAGATTGATTCAGTAGAACAAAAAAATAATGTTGGAGAAAGTAATATTGAAATAAATCAACCACAAGAAGATATTTCAAGAGAATTAACAGAGCAACAAGTTCAGCAACAAAATCAAGTTCAAATTGAAACACCAGTTGAAAATAGTCCTCAACCTCAGCCACAGCAAGAAAATTTATCAGAACAATCCAAAATGTGTATAGATGGTGGAAATATACATATTTTAGGTGATGGCGAAAATGAGCATCGGTTATTATGATACTTGGGATGAAGCTTTTAATGCTTGTAAGAGTTATATGGGAAATTTAGAAAGTGGACATTATAAAGTAGATCAATGTATGTGTGGAAAATATTATTTTTGGGTACAAAAAGATTAAAAAATAAATATGAAAAAGGAGCTGAAAGGCTCTTTTTTAATTTGGAAAAAAAGTGAGGAAAATAAAAAATGAAAAGAAAAGTTAGTAAAATTATAGCAATTATTATGCTAGTTATAATAGTATTAAATTCATTACCAATAAAAGTATTTGCAGAATATATAACTGATATGAATAAAAATGCTTTTTTTGGTGTAATTGAAAATAGTTTTAATTATTATAAACACGAAATGCACTATTGTATATATGATGGAGCAGAATATATGTTATTTTGTAGTGAATCTAATAAACCTTCTGTAGTAAATAAAGAATATGCGTATGGAAGTGAGTTTTGGGTTGAATATAAGGCTAATCGTGAACAATATTCTAAAATAGCAGAAATGATTTATTTCGGATATACAATGACCTATGGAACTGGAATAGCAAGATCATTAGAAGCTCAAAAGGCAGCAGCTTGCACACAACAATATGTTTGGGAATATATACATAATAATATTGATGGAAGTAGAAAGGTTCCAACAAGAGATTCTTGGAATCCAAGTTTAATGTCAAGTTCAATTTATGCAACTTGGCTTTCTCAAACAGAAGGCTATTACAATCAATATCATAATACAAATGTATCATTTGCAGGCTCTACAAATACTGTAAAATCTGGAGAAAGTATTACTTTAAATGATACAAATAATGTGCTTTCAAGTTATGATAATTTTAATACGACAGTAAGTGGAGTAACTTTTTCACATGTAAAAGGTAGTAATGATTTAGCAGTTTCAGCTTCTGATGATGCTACTGGAACAGTAAATTTTAGTTCAAGCGAACAAAATATTTTTCAATTATTACCAAATGGAGCAACTTATGATAGAAATACAATGTCATCTTTTTTATATTTTCAATTTAATTCTGGTGCAATTCAAAATTTAATGTTTTCAAATTATGTTGATCCATCTTTCTTTAATGTAATAATTAATGTTGAAGAAAACAAAGGAGATTTAAAAGTAAAGAAAGTTAATAATTTAGGAAATCCAGTTGCTAATTGTAAATTTGAAGTGTATAGTAATCCAGAATGTACAGATAAAGTTTCTTCTGGAACATCAGATACAAATGGAGAAGTTTTGTTCCCAAAGTTAAAAGCAAATAATACTTACTATGTAAAAGAAGTTTCAGTTCCAAAAGGTTACTTAATTGATAATTCTATAAAAAGTGTTGAAATTGTTGCAAAACAAGTTGCGACAATAGAATTTAAAAACAACGAGCCTACAGGGGAAATATATGTATATAAGGTCAATAATAATGGAGATAAAGTAGGAGGAGCAAAATTTAAAATTGTTGCTGACGAAGATATTTATAATGTTGCAGGAACAAAAAAATATTATTCAAAAGGTGATGAAGTTAGTACAATAATAACTGAAAATGGAACAGGATTAGCAAAAAAGGATAATCTTCCATTAGGACATTATTCAGTTTATGAAATAGAAGTGCCAGATGGATATTTATTAAATGAAACTGTTTATCAAGCAAATTTAGAATATCAAAATGATGTTACTCCTATTGTAAAAATAGAAGTTGAAGATGTAGTTGATGATGAGCCAACAGGTAAATTAACTATTGTAAAAACTGATAAAGATACTGGAAATGAGAACAGAGTTGATGGCACAAGTCATCACGGTGATGCACAGATAAAAGGTGCAATTTATACTTTATATGCTAAAGAAGATATTTATAATGTAGCAAAAACAGTAAAATATTTTTCTAAAGATGATGAAATTGCAACATTTACTTTTAATGAATATGGCGTTGCTAGTATAGAACTTGCAAATAGTGATACTGTAGCAGAATTGAGTATTAACGGTGTTGAACTTAAAGGATTGCCAATGGGCAAATATTACGCAAAAGAAACAACTGTACCAGTAGGATATACACAAGATACAAAAATATATGACTATGTTTTTTCATATAAAGATGATAAAACAAAAGAGATTAGTATTGATGGTGTAGTTACAAATATAGTTGATAAGGCTCCTTTTGAAGTTATAAAGGTAACAACAAATGATAATACAACAGCTGAAACAGTGGCAGATGCAGAATTTACAGCAATTTTAACTAAATATGTTGAGTATTATGGAAGCTTTGATGAGGCATTAAAACACTTGGATGAATTTGCCGAAGATGAATATGATATTTTTAGAACTAATGAAAAAGGACATGGTACTTCAAAAAGACTAGCTTATGGTGAATATACTGTAAACGAAACTTATACACCATCACCAGAAATTGAAACTGTAGAAGAATTTTATGTTACAATTGATGAAGATAGTGTAACTCCTCCTAAAGAGTTTGTTGAAAATGATTTACCATTTGAGGCATATTTAAAATTAGAGAAAAAAGACAAAAAAACTGGAAAATCAGTAACTTATTCAAATACAACATTTTCTCTTTATAAATTGAATGAGATAAATAATCAGTGGGAAAAAGTACAATGCAAAGTCAAAGATGAATATTTTGATTCATGGACAACTAATAAAAATGGTGTTGCAAAAACAGAAACAAAGCTTGAGGCTGGAAAGTATAAACTAACTGAAATAAAAGTTCCAAAGGGATTTTTAGAGTTAGATGAAGAGATAGTATTTGAAGTCAATAATAGAAATAAAACTTTAGATTATGATAAAGACTATGATGCTTGGATTACAGTAACAGCAGAAAATGAACAACCTACTGGAACTTTAATTGTTGATAAAAGTATAGCATTAAGAGAAAATGTAGATACTTCTATCGTTGATATAAGCGATTTATCAGGAATTGAATTTAAACTTACTGCAAAAGAAGATATAATTGACTATGCTGACGGAAATTTAATTTATAAAAAAGGTCAAGAAGTTAAAGTGTTTAATGTAGATAAAGAAGGAAATTATACATTAGATAACTTACCTATGGGAAGTTATGAATTAGAAGAAACAAAAACATTAAATGGTTTAGTATTAAATAAAGAAAAATATGAAGTTAAATTTACGCAAACAGATTTAATTACAAAAGTTTATGAAGAAACAAAAGATATTAAAAATGATACAACATTTGTAGAATTTTCAAAAACTGATATTACTGGAGAAAGTGAGATTGAAGGTGCAGAATTAACAGTGCTAGATGAAGATGATAATGTAATTGACTCTTGGACTTCAACAAGTGAAACACATAAAATAGAAGGATTAGTTGCAGGAAAATCATATACTTTAAGAGAAGAAATTGCTCCAGATGGTTTTGTTAGAGCAAAAGATGTAAAATTTGAAGTTAAAAATACAAAAGAAGTACAAAAAGTTACAATGATTGATAAGATAGTAGATATGTCAAAACAAAACATTGGTGGCGAAGAAGTTGAAGGAGCTAAAAT
>CANQZT010000080.1 GCA_947628335.1 uncultured Clostridia bacterium
TATGATTAAGCAAATTATGTATTCATCCCTTTATGCCATCATTATGATGGTGTTTTGTTTCATCGGCAATCAATTAGTTGGAAATTTGACATGGTTTAGAGATTCCCTAATGATGGGAATTGGAACTTTTACTGGCGTATTTATCGGCTATGGATTAAAAGTTGAAACAACTGCTAAAGATGCTAAAAATGCTAATGAGTAATATTTATTAATCAGCTTCTAATAAAGCCACCTGATATTTCAGGTGGCTTTATTGTGAATAATACATTCTGTAACAACTTATCAAATTTTTCTATCGTTTATTTATTATTCAATTGTATGCTTTTTTCCATTTAAAAACTTCTTGAGCTACCTCCTCCTCCAGAAGAGCCTCCTCCCCCGAAAGAACCACCAGAAAATCCTCCTGAAGAACCTCCTCCATAAAATCTTCCTCTGCCTCCACGTCCAATTCTTTTAGAAAACATCGATTTTCCACTCATATACCATATCAAGTTGAATAATTCCATAAAAGAAACTAATAAAATTATCTCAAAAATCTTTGAGCCTATTCCTATTACTGTTGCATCTTTAAAAAGAATTATATATATTACTAGTAAAACAGCAAAGTATGCATAATCAATTAACCTTAATTTATTTTTCTTTATAACTTTGCTTCTCTCAAAAATTCCCATTACTAATCCAACAATTACTGAAACAAATGGTATTTTAAATGCCTCTGTCATAATATCATTACCTTGTATGTTTCCTGTAGTATTAGCTGTTTGTGCTCCAACTTCTACATTATATTCATCTGCAACAATATTTAAAAAAGCACTAAAGCCATTTTTTATTCCATCATTCCAATTATTTTGCTTTAAATATGGTATTATATATTCATCTTGTATCCTTCCTGTTTTTGCATCAGGTAAAATTCCTTCTAGGCCATATCCAACTTCAACTCTAAACTTTCTTTCCTCTAGGGCTAGTAATAATAAAATTCCATTATTTTTTGTTTTATCCCCAATTCCAAAATTTCTAAAAAGATTGAGAGCATAATCTTCTATGGAATCGCCTTCTAAGCTCGGAATAGTAACTACAACTATCTGTGCTCCTGTTTGGCTATATAAACTTTTATTTGCACTTATAATATAATTTTTAGTTTCACTATCTAGTAAACCTGCATAATCATTTACATAAAAATCCGTCGTAGGACTTACTATCGCTAACGACCTTATTGCAAACATATTTATTAGAACTAACACTATGAATAATATTTTTAAAATACTATTCTTTTTATTCAAAGCTAACATTAGGAACCTCCGCACTTTTTTCATCTGCCTCAAAATATTCTGCTTGTTCTATTCCAAACATTCCTGCTAATAAATTATTTGGAAATTTCTTAATACTAGTATTTAATGCTTTTACTGCATCATTATAATCTTTTCTTGCTACTGCTATACGATTTTCTGTACCTGCTAATTCGTCAGATAATTGTATGAAATTTTCAGATGATTTTAAATCTGGATAATTTTCTACAACAAGCATTAATGCATTTAGTGAATTAGTTAATTCATCATTAGCATTTGATTTTTCTTCTACATTACTGGCATTTACTAATTTTGCTCTTGCCTCAGTTATTTTGTCAATAACTTCATTCTCATGACTTGTATAACCCTTTACTGTATTTACTAAATTAGGAATTAAATCTGCCCTTCTTTGTAGCATTACATCTAAATTAGATAATGCACTATCTACATTTTCTTTTTTAGATATCATTCCATTATACCCACCAATTAGCATAATTGCAATTATAACAATTACAGCACCTACACAAATTAAACCTATACTTGATTTTTTCATTTATATTCACTCCTCATTATAAAATTTGTTTTTATTATAATATTAAATATATATTTTTTCAATCTTTTTATATTTTATTTTGTATATCTGTGTAAATTTTGGAAATACTTTTTTTAAGGTGGTGATATTATGACAAATAAAGAACTTTTATATGTTGAAGATGCTTTAGGACACGAAACTTTTATGAAAACATGCTGTCAAAAAAATTCTGCTAAACTACAAGATCCAACTCTTTCTTCTTATATAGGTGAGTTACAAAAAACTCATACAGAATTATTTGACAAATTTTTTAATCTATTATAAGGAGGATATCATGGAAGATAAAGATTTAATGGAAAGCGAATTATTAATTATTAAAGGAGTTTGTGATTTATATCTTCACGGAGCAATAGAATCAACGACAGCCGAAGTACATTCTGCATTTAAGGATGCTTTAAATGTATCTTTAGATATACAAAATAAACTATATAACTTAATGGCAGAAAAAGGCTGGTATAAAACAGAACTTGCCGATCAAACAAAAATTGATACAGTTAAACAAAAATTTGCTAATAAATAAATTGTAATACCCTAAATGAATAATCCATTTGGGGTATTAATTTAAACAATATACATTATTTGATTATTTTTAAAGAACTTTTGCATTTTTTCTCTTAAAAAAGTTTCTCCTTCTCTCTTTATGAAATCTTTATAAGTGTATTTTCCCTTTCCTCTCCCAGTCATAAGATTTGAATCAAATAAATTTATAGCATTAGGAAATGCTTCTTGGTTTATAGCTTTATGAACAAAGCTATACGTCATAAATATTATTTCAAAAAAGACTTTTTCCTTTACTTTTTCATTTAGATTTTCGTACAAATATTCAATCAAATCTGAATATAATTGCTTCCAATTTTCTACAAAAATAACTGGTGCAATTAGTATACCTATTTTATAATCTGCATCTTGCAATTTATTAATTGCTTCTACCCTTTGTTTTAAGTGTGATGTTCCAAATTCAACTTTTGTAATAATTTCTTCTGGATTAACACTCATTCTAACAATTATTTTTCCTTTATGATTTAATGACAATATATCATCTATCATATTAAATTTAGTAGGAAATGTTAGCATCCCCTTTTGTGTATTGGCAAAATTTTCTATTGTCCAAACAAGATTATTCGTTATTGTATTTTCTAGAACTAGATCACTATTGCTTCCAATTTCAAATGTCAGATTTTTTTCAGATTTTTCTGCTGTTTTTATTATTTTATCTAACATTTGCTCTCTATTTACAAATAATCGTAAATATGAACACTTATTGTAGTTACAAACTAAGTAACAATACATACACATAGCAGTGCATCCAGATGAAGTATATGGTACTAAGAAATCAGATGTTTTATGGTTTTCTACAAATTTATGAGTCTTTCTAGTCCCAATTATCAAATTTCGCTTCATTTGTGGAAATTCGGAATTCTGCTTTTTTCTCATTTCTTCAATATTGTTATGATTTTCTATAATAAATTTTGGAACATCTTTATATTTTTCCAATAACTCTTTTCCAAGAGTATACTCTCCTACATTTTCTTCATAATAAATAGCATTCGGTCTAAACATTTTATCACCCAAAATATAGGTTGTTCACTTTTTTTAAAATTATTCTATTATATTTTTACTCTTCTATGTATGCTTTTGCTTTTAATGATTCTTCTATTTCTTTCACTTTTCTAATTAATGAATAAAATAATGGGTCCATTACATAGTTGATGTGTTTGATTTTGTTTATCGCATTCATTCTCATTCCTTTTGATGTAAGACTATATTGAATATTATTTATCTCTTGTTTTATAATTGGTATAAAAGTAATTGCTATACTAATCATAAGCGTAATATTTTTTGTATTTATTTTGAATAATTTTAATGGGTACAGCAAATTTTCTATTGCATTAGCAATTTGCATTGCTGTTGTTTTGCTTCCATAAATATAAGTTATGTGGCAAACTAAAATTAATTTAATTGCTATCTGTATACCATACTCCATTCCCATTGACCAAACATTAATTATTGCTGTAAACAAAATAAATGGCATTAAATTTAGCATTATTTTTATTGTTTTTTTTAATGATATATGACATAATATCATCATTATTATTTGAAAAATAAAAATAATTGATAATAACTTTATATCTTTAATCCAAAATAAAGCAATTGTATAAATTAAAAAAATAATAAATTTTAGTGTGTTCTTCATCTTTTTAGTTCCTTCAATAATTTTTCAGTTAACTCTTCCATTGTCCATTCTTTCAAATCTACTGTAATATTTTCTCTTTTTAACTGCTGTACTAAGTTTATAATTTCTGGTATTTTTATGTCACTTTTTTCAATTTCTTCTATATAATTAAAAATTTCTTCTTTTCTTATTATATTTTGCATTTTTCCTGAATTCATTATCCATATTTCGTCTGCTAGTAAAATTTCATCAATTATATTAGTAACATAAATTATAGTATATCCCTCTTTTTTTAACTGTCTAATAATATTATAAATTTCATCTTTTCCCTTTGGATCTAGCATTGCAGTTGGTTCATCTAAAACAATATATTTTGTTTCCATTGCAAGAACCGTACCAATAGTTAATCTTTGTTTTTGCCCCAATGATAATGTATATGCCTCATAATTTTCTTTTCCTTCTAACCCAACTTTTTTTAATGCTTCTTTAATTTTTTCATCTATATTTTCTACTTTTAAATTCTCTAATGGAAATCTCATTTCATCTTCTACACAATTAAATATAATTTGATTTTCTGGATTTTGAAATACAATTCCTACATTTTTACGAATTGATAAAAAATTTTCTTTTTTCTTTGTGTTTTTTCCATCAATAACAATATCTCCGATCGTTGGTCTGATAATTCCTGCAATCAATTTTGCAATAGTTGATTTTCCGTGAACCATTTTTTCCTATAATAGCAATACATTGTCCTTGTTCAATTTTAGCATTTATATTATTCACTACTATATTCTTTTTTTCATATCCATAACTTACATTATTTAATTCAATCATACTATCCTCATTTCTTTATAATTTCCATTACTTCTTGATATGTATAAAAACTTCCTATAATAAAGATAATCTCATCTGACTTTTTATCTTTACATTTTTTTACAGCATTTTCCAAAGTGGTCATATACAAATTTTCTTTTCTATATTTTAATGCTTCTTGATATAATTCTTCTTTTTTTACATAACATTTCACTTCATCTTTTGCCTTCGTTCCGTCTGTAAAAATAAAAACAGAGTCCTTATCTTCCATTAGTTCCTTTATAACCGTTTTGTAATCTTTTGTCTTTAAAATTGATAGAACATATATCTTTTTTTTATCCTTATAATATTGCTTTATCGTTTCTTTTAGATTTTTTATAGCTGATTCATTATGGCCACCATCAAATATAATTGTTGGCTTTGTATGTATCACTTCAAATCTTGCTTTGTGGACTACATTTTTTAGTCCATTTAATATATGTTGTTCTTGTATATTATATCCATCTTTTTTTAAAACCTCTATTGCTTCTAATACTATAGCTGTATTTTCGATTTGTTTTTTTCCTTTTAAATTAATTTTAATTTGCTTTCTATCTTTATAATCAAATATTTGATATTCTCTAGTGCATAATATATTTTTGCAGTCATTAACATTAACAAGATGTAGCAAATTATTCTTATCTTTACAAGTTTTTATAATAATATTATTCACCACTTCTTCTTGCTCTATAAATATTGTTTCAGAATTTTCTTTTATAATTCCTGCCTTTTGATATGCAATTTCTTCTATGGTATTTCCTAAAATATCCATATGATCATATCCAATAGAAGTAATTATAGATAGAATTGGGTATACAATATTTGTACAATCATACAATCCACCTAACCCTGTTTCTAAAACAACAATATCACATTTTTTACTTGCAAAATATATTATTGCAATTGCTGTTTCTAGTTCAAACAGTGTAACATTTTCTTTATGACTTTGATTATATTCTTTTACAAGTATATCCATTTTAATTAACAATTCTTCGAGTTCTGAGTTTGTAATGTTTTCATGATTTACACGAATTCTCTCATTAAATTCAATTATATGTGGAGACATAAATTCTCCGTACTTTATAGCCTGCTTGTTCTAAAATAGTTGATAACATTTCAACTGTGCTTCCTTTTCCATTTGTTCCAGCTACATGTACAATTTTTAATCTTCTCTCTGGATGATCTAATTTTTCCATAAAAAAGTTCATGGCATCTAAAGTTGGTTCCTTTGTTCCTTTAAAAAATCCAGATAAATATTCATTAATCTTCATTAACTTCACCTTCATATAAATATTTATTTACAATAGGTCTTGTTATTTTTTCTAGGAAAAATATTGTTATAACGCGAATTGGAAGCATTATAACTTGGGTAACTACTCTAGTAGATACTACTACTAAATATGCTTTTCCATATAAAATATTTAGCCAAATAGAAACTATAAATATTTCAATAATCCCTAAAACCAATAAATTACTTAGTATAAGCTTTATTATAAACTTTTTACTTTCAACTTTTTCTTCAGGATTTTTATATAAAAATATTCCATAAACTAATCCACTTAAACCAGCTGTTAAAGTAAATCCTGGAAAATATGTACCAAAAGGAAATAAAATAGCTCCAATAAAATCCCCTAATGCTGCAATCAGAGTACTGTATTTAGGGCCTAACCATATAGCAGACATCATTATTGGCACATAAGAGAAACTGATTACTAATAGTGGTGTTTTTATAGACACAAATCTATTTAATACAATTAATAATGCTAGCATAATACCTGATAGAATAATCTTTTTTAATTTTGACATAAAAAAACCTCCTTTAAATTGTTTTTCCGCAATTTAAAGAAGAACTCAATATTAATTTGATTTCTACATTTCTATAAATAGCGGAATGCGAAAACAAATACGCAAAATTTTTTCATTTTTTGCCCTAATAACAACTTCCCGTTTATTAGGTCTTAACGATTTATTTTCTACTCTATTTTATTTAATATAATAATATA
>CANQZT010000081.1 GCA_947628335.1 uncultured Clostridia bacterium
CGTATTTTGACAGTTACTGGCACTTTGGATGATTTAACAACTTCTGTTACAATTTTTTCTACCATATCTAAATTTAGTAAAAGTTTACTTCCATCTCCATTTTTTACAACCTTAGGTGCGGGACACCCCATATTTATATCTAAAATATCTGCAAATCCACTTACATATTCTGCTGCAACCTTTAATGATTCTATATCACTCCCAAAAATTTGTGCTTGTATTGGTCTTTTTTCTCCATCTATTTTTAATATATTTTTAGTTTTTTGATCATTATAAAAAATAGCTTTACTACTTGCCATTTCAGTACAAACAAGACCTGCACCATACTCTTTACATATTATTCTAAATGGCAGGTCTGTAATACCTGCCATTGGTGCTAGCAATATATTGTTTTCTAACTCTACATTTCCTATTTTTAATGTATGTAAGTACATATATCCTCCAAAAAAGCATATTTAATCAACAAATATTGTCTTTTGTCTTCTTCCACTAATATTCAATAATAATCCAATACAAATAAAGTTTGTTATTAATGCACTTCCACCATAACTTACAAATGGTAGTGGTACTCCAGTTATTGGTAATAATCCCATTGTCATTCCTATATTTTCAATCATATGAAATAGAAATACTCCTACTATCCCCATAGCTATATATGAACCCAGATTATCCTTTGCAGTTTTTGCAACATATATAGCTTTCGTAATAAGAATTACATATAAGATAATAACTGCTCCTGCAACAATAAATCCCATTTCTTCTCCAATTACTGAAAAAATAAAATCAGTTGTTTTAGGATATAGAAACCCTAACTGCGTTTGATTTCCTTTTAATATTCCCATTCCCAATAACTGACCTGAACCTATTGCAAGTTTTGATTGAATGATATTGTATCCAGAACCTCTTGGATCCAAATTTGGATTTAAAAATACATCAATTCTTGCTTTTGCATGAGCTGGTAATAAAAAAGTATATATAAGTGGTACTGCAACTATAACTGTAACAATCGTTACTATAATATATTTTTTATCTATTCCTGCTACAAATAATATGCATATAGTTGCTACTAAAAATGCAACTGATGTTCCTATATCTGGTTGTTTCAAAATTAATACAACTGGAAGCACTACAACACTAAGAGCACCTAGTAATTTTAGTGGTTTATTAATTTCATTCTTATCTTTTTTTTGAATAATTGAAATTACATATGAAAAGACAATAATAACAATTACTTTAGTAACTTCACTAGGTTGAAATCTAATTGAATCTGTTATAGTAAACCAACTTCTTGCCCCACTTATTTCTGGAGTAAATAATACACCTACTAACAGTATTATTGATATCCCATAAAAAAGTGGAGACCATTTTGCAATTAAATCATAATCTATCCATATAACAACAAACATAATAGGAATACTAATAACTACCCATATAAGTTGTTTCTTCAATTCATCATATCCTGTTTCTCCGTGTTGCTGAATATAGAGATATACAGCCTATCAATAATAAAATAATACAACAGGCTAATATCCCCCATTCTATATTTTTTAAAATTCTATTTTTCATTTTCCACCCTCTACTGTTGTTAGATTTTTATTGTTTTTACTAGTTTGCAAATTTAACTTTTTATTGTGGTTGGCCATTACTAGAATTTTCTACATTTAATAATACTTTATTTTCTTCTTCATGACCACTGTCATTTTCTTCAACAGTGTTTTTTTCAGTACTTGTTTCTTCTTCATCTTTTTCTTGATGTTCTTCTTCTAAATGCTCTTGATTCGATATTTCTATATTTTCTCCTTTTTCATTTTCTATTTCCTCGTTAGTATCTTTTTCTTCCTCTTTTTTATTTACATCTTCTTGCCTTGCCATTTTATTTCTTACTTCTTCTTTAATACTTACAATTGGAATATTAGCATATAAAGCTGGTGCTCCAGTTGTTCCGTCTCCATTTGCTTTGTTTGTAAGCCTTACATCAATTGCATTTTCATCAACATCTATGTATTTTTTAATAACTTCTATAATTTCCTGTTTCATTAAATCAAGAAAGTCTGCTGATACATTTGCTCTATCCTGCATAAGCACTAAATGTAATCTCTCTTTTGCGGCATCTTTTGATTTTACTTGTTCTTTTTCGGTTTTTTTCATATTTTTAAAAAAGTTTATTATGCTTTCAAACATCCTTTATTTTCCTCCGCTTCCTATTTTATTCCAAATAACTTTTTAATTTTTGCCAAAAATCCTTTCTCTCTTCCTGGAATAGTTACTTCTATATTTTCACCTAACACTCTTCTTGCAATTTCCATATATGCTTTTCCCGAAGGAGCTCTACGATTTTGTACAACTGGCTCACCTTTGTTTGTTTGAGTTACAACATATTCATCATCTGGTACAACACCTATCAATTGTATAGATAATAAATCTACTATATCCTCTACATCCATCATTTCTCCTTTTCGCACCATATTTGGTTTTAAGCGGTTTATTATTAATTCAGGATTTTTTATTTCAGATGATTCTAATAGACCTATAATTCTATCAGCATCACGTATTGCTGATATTTCTGCAGTCGTTACAACTATTGCACGATTTGCCCCTGCAATTGCATTTTTAAATCCTTGCTCAATTCCAGCAGGACAGTCAATTAATATATAATCAAATTCTTCTTTTAGTGTACTTGTTAGATTTCTCATTTGTTCTTCATTTACAGCACTTTTATCTCTTGTCTGAGCAGCTGGCAATAAGAAAAGTTCTTCAAAACGTTTATCTTTAATTAGGGCTTGTCTTAGTTTGCATTTTTCTTCAACTACATCAACAATGTCATAGACAATTCTATTTTCTAGCCCCATAACAACATCTAGGTTTCTTAACCCGATATCTGTATCTATTAATACTACCTTTTTACCTTGCATAGCAAGAGCTGAACCTAAATTTGCTGTTGTTGTTGTTTTTCCTACGCCACCTTTTCCTGATGTTATAACGATAACTTCTCCCATAAATTTTTCCTCCTAATATTACTTTCTTAGTAATTATTATCTATTTTTGACATTTATATATTATCTTTTTTTTTGTGAAAAGTCAATGATTTTGTATTTTTTCTGCTATTTGTGCAAACTGTTCTAATCGTAAATTTTCTCCTCTTACACGTAAATCTATATTTAATTCATTTAAAATTTTTTCCAATTGCTGTTTTGAAATGCTTGTATCTGAATTTGTTATTGAATTTAATAATGTTTTTCTTCTTTGCATAAAAGCTAATTTTATTAATGAAAATAACTTTTTTTCATCATTTACCTTAATAATTGGATCTTTTCTTAACTTTAATTTTATAACTTCGGAATTAACTTCTGGTTCAGGTAAAAAAGATGTCTTAGGAACAGTTAAAATTTCATTTGCCTCAGCAAAATAATAAACCGTATATGTAATAGCACCTGAATTTCTTTCTCCAGGAACTGCTGTTAATCTATCTGCTACTTCTTTTTGTATCATAACAGTGATACTTTCTATGTCTAATTTTTCTTCTAGTAGCTTCATTATAATAGGAGTTGTAATATAATAAGGTAAATTTGCTACAACTTTTACTCTTTTTATATTTTCTTCTTCTTTGTTCGTTCTTATAATTTCTGCTAAATCTACTTTCAAAATATCTTCTTTTATAATTTCAAAATTTTTATACATAAAAAAACGTTCTTTTAAAATAGTTACCATCTTTTCATCTAACTCAACACACAATACTTTTCCAGCCTTTTCTAGTAACTTCGACGTCAATGTTCCAAGACCTGGACCAATTTCTATTACTAAATCTTCATTTGATAAATCAGATGTATCTACTATTTTATCAATAACATTTTCATCAATTAAAAAATTTTGTCCTAATTTTTTATTAGCTATCACTCCATATTTTTTCATTAAAAATTTCGTTTCTTCATAAATATCTCTCATACTTTACCTCTTAAATTTACTAGTTATATAATACCACAATTTTACTGTAAAAATCTATAATATTTATTAAATTTATATTATTTGTTTTATATGATTTATTTTGTATTTATAGTTACATACATAAATTTCTATAACATCTATACGTATAAATTCTTTTTCTAAATGTTTACTATATATGTAATATTGTACTGCTTTTATTAAATGTTTTTGTTTTTCTTTATTTACTGCATCTATCGGCTTTCCATATTTTAAATTTGTCCTTGTTTTTACTTCAATAAATACGATCTCGTTATTATATAATGAGATAATATCTATTTCACCTTGTCTACACCTAAAATTTCTTTCTATTATTTTGTAACCATGTTCTTTTAAATATTTTGTTGCTATATTTTCTCCTAACTTTCCTATTTCATGTCTTATATACAATATTTTACTCCTTAATTTTAAATTCGTTTCCTGGTAATTGTTCAATATATCCTTCTATTTCTAACATTGTTAATATTGGAGTAATTTCAGATATACCCTTTTTTGTTATTTTGCATATGTTATTAATATTTATCGGTGTCTCTAGTATTATTTCATACACTCTTTTCAACTCATCGTTCAAATTGTTTCCTTTATATTTTTTTGTTGATATATTTTCATTAGCCTTCATATTATTAAATATACTCTCTATTTCTGATGGTTTCGTAATTAACCTTGCACCTTCTTGAATTAATCTATTTGTGCCTATTCCACACTTACTATCTATATTACTTGGTAAACAACATATTTTTTTCCCTTGTTCCTTCGCATACCTTGCAGTTATTGATGTTCCACTTCTATATTCTGCCTCTACTACCAGCACTGCATCTGCAATTCCACTTACAATACGATTTCTTCTAGGGAAATTTTTCTTCAGTGCTTCCACATTTGGAGGATATTCTGTTATTATACATCCACAATTCTTTAATATCTTGTGGAATAACCACTCATTTTCCTCTGGATAAATTTTATTAAAACCTCCACCTAGTACAGCAATAGTTCTTCCGAACAAATCCATATGCTCCAATATGAGCAAATTCATCAATTCCTATAGCCATGCCACTTACTATACAAATATCTTTTTTCGATAATTCCTCTGCAAAATATCTAGCACTTTTTCTTCCATAGCTTGTACAATCTCTTGAACCTATTATGGCTAATGTATTGGATTTATTTAATAATTTATAATTTCCCATTACATATAATTCTTTAGGATAATCTTTTATTTCCAACAATCTCTTTGGATATTTTTCATCATTATAATCTATTTTTATATATTCCATTTCTATATTCCTTTTTTAATTTTTCCAGTATTTCCTATCTAAATTTCTATATTGGATAGCTTCTGCTACATGACCTACTTCTATATTCTCTTTTTGATCTAAATCTGCAATTGTTCTCGCTACTTTTAAAACACGAGTATATGCTCTTGCACTCAAGTTTAATCTTTGAAATGCATTCTTTAACAAATTTTTTCCTTTTTGATCTAATCTACAATATTTTTCTATTAATTTGGGAGTTAATTCCGAATTGGAATGAATATTATCTTTTTTATATCTATCTATTTGAATTTTTCTGGTATAATTTACTCTTTTTCTTATTTGTTCTGATGTTTCACAAGGTGTATCTGATAATAAATTTTGATATTTCACTGACGTTACTTCTACTTGTATATCAATTCTATCTAATAATGGTCCACTAATTTTTCCCATATATTTTGCAATTGATTGTGGTGTACATGTACACGCTTTCTCTTTTGAGCCATAATAGCCACATTGGCAAGGATTCATTGATGCTACAAACATGAAATTGCACGGATATGTTAGACTTGCATTTACCCTCGATATTGTAACTATTTTATCTTCAAGTGGTCCTCTTAATACTTCTAGCGTCTTTTTATTAAATTCTGGTAATTCATCTAAAAATAGAACTCCAAAATGTGCTAAGCTAATTTCACCTGGCTTTGGAATAGTTCCGTCCTCCTACTAATGAACTTGCAGAAACAGTATGATGAGGAGCTCTAAATGGTCTTGTTGTTACTATCGGAGTATCTTTTGACAATGTTCCTGCTATACTATGAATTTTTGTTACTTCTAATGATTCTTCAAAAACTAAGTTTGGCAAAATAGATGGTATCCTTCTTGCCATCATTGTTTTTCCGCGAACCGTGGAGATCCAATAAGTAGTACATTATGACCGCCCGAGCAGCAGCAACCTCTAATGCTCTTTTTATATTTTCTTGTCCCTTTACTTCTGAAAAATCTAATAAATGCTTTTGATTTTTATTAAATAATTCTTCTATATTTGACTTTTCTGGTACTATGTCTTGTTCTTTATTCAAATAATTTACAAGCTGTTTTAAATTTTCTATTCCTATTACATCTATTCCCTCAACAAGAGATGCCTCTTTTTTATTTTCATTTGGTACAATTATCTTTTTTATTCCTAATTTTTTGGCTTCGATACACATAGGTAAAACTCCATTTACCTTATTAACCTTTCCATCTAACGATAATTCTCCTACAAATACTGTTTTTTCTAAATTATCATTATATATTTCCCCAAAATTTATTAAAATTCCAACTGCAATTGGTAAATCAAAAAATGAACCTTCTTTTTTTGTATTTGCAGGTGCAAGATTTACAATTATTTTTCTACTTTGAAATTCATAACCTGAATTTTTAATTGCCGTTCTTACTCTTTCTTTTGATTCTTTTACACTAGCATCTGGAAGACCAACAACCTCCCAACTAGGCATTCCGTGCAGATACATCTACCTGTACTTCAATTAAATACCCATCTAAGCCATGCAATGCCATACTTTTAATAATTGATAACATATTTTTCTCCTCTATTTGTTTA
>CANQZT010000082.1 GCA_947628335.1 uncultured Clostridia bacterium
CATTTTCAATACATCTTGCGACATATGTTGCAAGACGGATATTTTTTGAGGAATCAAAGCTATTAATTCCTTTTATTAAACCAATTGTACCAATAGAAATTAAATCATCTTGTTCTATATTGGTAGTAGTATATTTTTTACTAACATGAGCAACTAATCTTAAGTTTCTTTCTATTAATATATTACGAGCTTCTTCGTCGCCATTTTTTAATCGTTCTAAACAATCTTTTTCTTCTTCTTGAGATAAAGGTTCTGGAAAAAGATTGCTACTTTGTATGTAACCAACTACAAATATAGCAGATTTTATAAAAGCTAAAAATCCAGTTATTGAAAGGGTAAACATAGACTACCTCCACTTTTGACTATATAAAAATTATATGAATATAAAAATACAAATGTGCCTGACCGTATAAAAATTGTTTATATTTGACATTATTGTAAAACTAATATAAAATACAATCGATTGGAGATGAGAAAATGATTGAATTAGAAGAGAATAAAAAAAATTTATGTGAGTTACGAAAAAGAGTGGAAAGTATAGGTGAGTCTCTTTGACATAAATAAAATGAATTTAAAGCTTGAAGAATTAGAGAAAAGAGTGGCAGAAGAGGGTTTTTGGAATGATATAAAAAATTCTAGCATTGTGTTACAAGAGATTAAAAATTTAAAAAATAAGATTACACATATTTCTAATATAAAGGTAGAATTGGAAAATTTAGAAGAACTAAATGATTTACTTTTATTAGAAGAGGATGAAGAATTATCTAAAGAATTACTTAAAAATACAAAAACATTGGAATATAACCTAGAAAAATTAGAAATTGAAACTTTGCTTTCTGGAAAATATGATAAAAATAATGCTATATTAACATTACATCCAGGTGCTGGAGGAACAGAATCTCAAGATTGGGCAGAAATGTTATATAGAATGTATACAAGATGGGCAACAAAAAATGGATATAATGTAAAAGAATTAGACTATTTAGAAGGCGAAGAAGCAGGTATTAAAAGTGTGACTGTACTAATTTCAGGAGATAATGCTTATGGATATTTAAAATCTGAGATTGGCGTTCATAGGTTGGTACGTATATCTCCATTTGATGCAGGAGGAAGAAGACATACATCTTTTGCATCAGTAGAAGTTCTTCCTGAAATAACTGATGATGTAGACATTGAAATTAATCCAGAAGATTTACGAATAGATACATATCGTGCATCGCGGAGCAGGTGGTCAGCATATTAATAAAACAGATTCAGCTGTTAGGATTACACATATTCCAACAGGTATTGTTGTGTCGTGTCAAACAGAGAGATCACAATTTCAAAATAAAGATACAGCTATGAAGATGTTAAAGTCTAAATTATTAGATTTAAAAGAAAAAGAACAAAAAGAAAAAATAGAAGATTTAAAAGGAGAACAAAGAGAGATAGCATGGGGGAGTCAAATTCGTTCATATGTCTTTTGCCCATATACTATGGTAAAAGATCATAGAACTAATTACGAAACAGGAAATATTTCAGCAGTCATGGATGGTGAAATTAATGAGTTTATTGAAAGTTATTTAAAGAGTTTAATTAAATAAGAACTTTTTTACTCCAAAAAAATATAATATAATGTAGCAATATTTATATTTAGATATTGTACGAACATTAGAAAAAAGAAGGTGCCGTGCATGGCAATAATAGTACAAAAATTTGGAGGAAGTTCTGTAGCAGATACGGATAAATTGTTTTCTGTTTGTAACCATATTATAAAAGAATATGATAAAGGAAATAGTATAGTTGTTGTTGTATCAGCACAACGGAAAAACGACAGATAAATTAATAAAAGAAGAAATGGAAATAACGAATGTTCCAAATAAGAGAGAGCATGATGTGTTGGTATCAGTTGGGGAACAAATTACGATTTCAAAATTATGCATGTGTTTGGAAAAATTAGGATATAGTGCTATTTCATTTACTGGATGGCAAGTACCGATAATTACAAATAGTGTATTTGGAGATGCACGTATTGAAGATATTTCAACTAAAAGAATAAAAGAAGAATTAGAAAATAGAAAAATTGTTATAGTAGCTGGATTTCAAGGAATAGATAAAGAATTAAATATTACAACTCTTGGGAGAGGAGGATCGGATACAACTGCAGTTGCTCTTGCAGCAAGTCTAGATGCTGAAAGATGTGAAATATTTACAGATGTTGATGGAGTATATTCAGCAGATCCAAGAATTGTAAAAGATGTATTTAAAATAGATACTATTTCATATGATGAAATGCTAGAGTTAGCAAGTTTAGGAGCAAAAGTATTGCATAATAGGTGTGTGGAAATTGGAAAAAAATATAACATTCCAATTTATGTGAAATCAACTTTTGAAAAAGAATCGCGAGGGACACTTGTTACTACGAAAGAATGTCTAGAAGATTTGTGTATTAGTGGTATTGCAAAGGAAGATAGCATAGCACGAATTACATTAGTTGGGAAGAAAAATAAAATTGGCAGAATTTATAACGTATTTAAATTACTTGCTGAAAATAATATTAATGTAGATATAATAGTTCAAGCTTTTGGAGAACACATTTTTAAAGATATATCATTTACGGTAAAAGAAAAAGACCTAAGTGAAGCTTTAAATTTATTACATTTGTATGCCGAAGATTTTGATATACAAGAGATTAAATCGTCTACAGGTATGTCAAAAGTTTCCATAGTTGGAATAGGTATTAGCAATAATCCAGGAGTGGCAGCTACTTTGTTTGAAGTTTTATATGAAAATAATATTAATATGCATATGATAAGTACATCAGAAATTAAAATTTCTGTATTGGTAAATAGTAATGTGGCTGAAACAGCATTAAAAGAAATTCATGAAAAGTTTATTACTTCTGTAAGGTAACGATATAAGTTAAAAGCTTTGATATGAGTTTACAAAATAACAAATAAATGTTATAATGAAATTGTAGTACAATAAAGTCAAATAGAAAGGAGAAATTTTTTATGGCAACAGCAAAAATTTTTCATCAATATCCACTGTATCTTAGAGGATATCGGAGCGAGGTAAACATGAAATTGATAAAACTAAAAAATCTTGCACAGATGTATGGTGGATCTTCAAAAGTTGAAACAGAGGAAAGTTTTGAAAATGATGAAGTAGAGGTTTTTATCACTTTCATTTTCGAAAATTTAGATTTGATGAAAGTATGGGCAAGTAACATTTCGACGATTTAATTGTGTGTCAATTAATCTCCAAAAAAAAGGAAGGAGCGATTGCTCCTTCTTTGTTTTGAAGATTATATAATAAGAAACCTATTATATAAAAAAGCAACACTTTTTAGTGTTGTTTCTTTATTAATTATTTTCTTCATTTTTTCCTGCCATAACTTTTTTTCCATCATAGTATCCACAGTTTGAACAAGCTGTATGTTGCATAACTGGTTCGTGGCAATGAGGACATGTAGCATAGTTTGGATTTTCTAATTTCCATGTTGATCTTTTTAATCCTGTTCTTGCTTTAGACCATCTTCTTTTTGGTTGTGCCATTTTTATTCCCTCCTTGCATTTTCTTCGATATTATATATATCTTTATAATTTTTAACAATTTTTTAGTCACTATAAAAGTATACTAATTTTTATTAATTTTGTCAAGTGATAAAGGAGGATTTATAAAAAATGTTGAAAAAAATTTTTAATATTGATATAATGAAAGAAATTAAAATATGGGGAGAATAAATGGAAGAAAGTAAGAGAGTTGACAAAATAAACTATTATTTAAATATAGCAGAAGCAGTTTCTGAAAGAGGAACATGTCTTAGAAAAAATTTTGGATGCATTCTTGTAAAAAATGATGAAATTATTTCTACAGGATATACAGGGGCACCACGTGGTAGAGTTAATTGTATAGATTTAGGATATTGCACGAAAAAAGAAAAGTTTCCAGATGTTCATCATGGTGGATATGATGCATGTAGATCTGTTCATGCAGAACAAAATGCAATGTTAAGTGCTTCTCGAAAAGATATGATAGGTGCTACTATGTATTTAGTCGGAAAAAGAGTAGATACTGAAGAATATGAAGCTGGAGCAAATTCGTGCCAAATGTGCCGAAAAATGATAATAAATGCTGGAATTAAAGATGTAATTATTAGAGGTAAAAACAATAATGAATATTTAATTGTAAATGTAGATGAATGGATAAAAAATGATGACTTATTAAATGGAAAAAATACATATTGATATGGAGTAGATATGAAAAAAATTTTGAAGAAATTAAAAGAAAATAAAAATATTTGTAGTTATATAATAATATTTTTTATTGCATTGTTTATTTGCATACCACTATTTTCAAATAATATGGATATTGCAAGAGATGATGGAATACAACATATATGTAGATTGATTGGAACAATGAGTTCACTAAAAGAAGGACAAATTTTTCCTGTCATTATGAGTAAATTTTGCAATGGATTTGGTTATTCATGGAATTTATTTTATAGTCCTCTAACAGCATATTTACCGTTAATATTTAGTCGTATAACTTCGTCATTTGTAGTAATGTTAAAGATATTCATGTTTTTTACAATGTTTTTATCAGGAATATTTATGTTTAAATTTACATATAAAATTTCACAAAGCTATAAAGCAAGTGTTATATCTGCAATTTTATATATGAGTGCACCATATCACTTAACAGACTTATATAATAGAATAGCAATAGCAGAAATTACATCTTTTATATTTTTACCAATTGTATTTTCTGGAATGTATGACTTGATTTATAAAAGAAATAGTAAACCGTACGGAATTGTAATAGGAGCAACAGGGATAATCTTAGCTCATAATGTTATAGCAGAGTATTTAGCAATATTTTGTCTTATATATCTATTAATTAATTATAAAGTATTAAAAGACATAAAAAAAGTAAAAAAAATTATTATTTGTGTTATTCTTATTTTGTTATGTACAAGTTTCTACATTTTACCGTTGCTTGAGCATATGTTTACAACAACATATGAAGTAGTTATACCTAATAGGATGTATAAAGACAACACATTAGTTGAATCAAAGTTAACATTTATGGAATTATTTTTTATACAAAAAAATGATATGAATTTTCACATAGGATTATTAATTATAATAGGTATAATACTTGCTATACATTATATGAAAAATATACGAAATCCACAAAGAAAGAACTTAATAATATTTCTAATTTTGGGGATATTTAGTACACTTATGGCATCAAGGATTTTTCCATACGAATATATGCCCAAAATCCTAAAAATGATACAATTTTCATGGCGAATGATGGAGTTTTCAAGCTTTTTCTTAAGTATAGTAGCAGGTATTGGAATTGCAATGTTATTTAATAAATATCAATCAAAAGAAATTTTAGGAATAGCTATAATACTTATATACCTAACTATTTCGGTTATTTCACAAAATAACGAAGTAGAAATACCATTTAATGAAGAAAAATACTTAAAAGCAGTTCCAGTTACTGCTTCAACAGGTCGTGTTCATGCAGGATGCGCAACATTTGAATATTTACCACAAAAAGCATTTTCTAATCGTAAATATATAGAAAATAGAACAGAGGATATTTATATATTGCAAGGAAGAGTGAATATTATAAAAGAGCAAAAAGAAAACACGAATTTAACTTTTGAAATAGAAAATTGTGAGGAAAATACAAAACTAGAATTACCATATATATATTATTTAGGATATAGTGCAAAACTAGAAAAAGATGATAACACTGTTGAAGATTTGAAAATAGAAGAATCTGATAAAGGTTTTTGTATGATTACAATACCAAGTATATCAAATGCTAAAATAACTGTATCATATACAGGAACAATGCTGATGAAAATTTCATATGGACTAACACTTATAGGAGTATTACTATTAATTTTTCTTTACAAGAATTGACTATATTTTCAAAATAAGATAGAATAACAAAAGTAGAAAAAGAGGTGAGAAAAATGGCAAAACCAACAGTTGCTATAGTTGGAAGACCAAATGTTGGAAAATCAACATTTTTTAATTATATCATTGGTGAACGCTTATCTATTGTTGAGGATAAGCCAGGAATTACGAGAGATAGAGTTTACGCTGAATGTAATTGGCGAGGTAGAGATTTTACTGTAATTGATACAGGTGGTATTGAAACAGATGCTGAAGATTTTATTACAGCAGAAATTGCAAACCAAGCAAGTATAGCTATGAATTTAGCAGATGTGATAATATTTTTAACAGATATAAAACAAGGTGTTACAGAAGTTGATAAAGAGATTGCAATTATGCTAAAAAAGGTGAATAAACCAGTTGTTTTAGTATGCAATAAAGCAGATAATTATGGAAAGACTTCAGATGACATTTATGAATTTTATAATTTAGGTTTAGGCGATCCATATCCATTATCTGCTACGAATGCAATAGGAATTGGAGATATACTAGATGCAATTTATGAGAAATTTCCAGAAGATAATCAAGATGAAAACGATGACGAAATGATAAAGGTTGCAATTATAGGTAAACCTAATGTTGGTAAATCTTCTTTAACAAATCGAATTTTAGGAGAAGAAAGAGTTATTGTAAGTGATATAGCAGGAACAACAAGAGATGCTATAGACTCATACTTTGAAAATGAATTTGGAAAATATACATTTATAGATACGGCAGGAATTCGTAGAAAAAGTAAAGTAAATGAGTCAATTGAAAAATTTAGTGTTATGAGAACATTACTTGCTATTAAAAGAGCAGATGTATGTTTAATGATGATTGATGCAACAGAGGGAGTAACAGACCAAG
>CANQZT010000083.1 GCA_947628335.1 uncultured Clostridia bacterium
AAGATTATTTTTTATCATATCGTATATTACTCATTATTTTATATTTTTATTTCTAATGTAATCTCCATCAAATTCATTTTCAAGTATATCCATATGTAATTTATCATAATACCTTCCGTTTAAAAATATTTCTTCTCTATTTTTTCCTGTATCTTTAAATCCACATTTTAAATAACATTTGTGAGCTCTTTCATTTACTGCAAGAAGATCCAATCTTATGCTATGTAAATTCAAATATTTAAATCCATATTCTAATAATAATCTTATAGCTTCTGTACCATATCCATTGCTTCTATAATCTTTATCCCCAATAAATATTCCAAGTACAGCACTTCTTTCAATCCAATTAAAATTTTCTAATCCTATTGTACCAACTAATTTGTTATTATTTAATTCAATAATATTAAAATTTCTATTGTTAGCATTTCTTACTAAATTCTCAAGATATTCTTTTTCTCCACTTAATGTTGTTATTTGCCCACTCCTACCAGTATAATCTGTAATTTGAAAATCATTCATCCATTCAGTAAATTTTTCTATTTCTTCATTTGATACATCTTTTGGAGATAAATATATTCTATCTCCAACTATTTTTTTAAAATATCGCATAATTTATTTCTCCTTTAATTTATTTATAATTATTCTGAAAATTTACTCAGATAAATTATATAATATTTTTAATTTATTTACAAATATTCTTAATAAAAATTTGTTTTTAGATTCAAATTTTTTCTTATAAACACTAATTGTTTTAAAATCTAATTATTTTATTATACATTTCTATTGCATAATTATCTGTCATTCCAGAAATATAATAAATTATGGCTTTATAACACTCCTTCTCATTTTCTATATTAAATATTATATCATTTTCATTATTTTGCCTCTCTAAATTCCAATAATTTTTTATCCATTTTTCAAAATCATATATTAATTCAGGATATATTTTTCTTACTCTTTCCTTATCTGAAACATATTGTCTTAATACTTCATATATACTATTTAAAACAAGTTTAATATAACTTGTTGTCTTTACAAGTTTCTCTGATGAATATATTTTTTGATAATTGAATTTATTTAGTCTATTTATCATATCAAACATTTTATCTGAAAAACATAACCCATCATTTTGATTTGAATTATTACATAAATCATATATTAAATCATTTATTATAACTGTATTATTTATTACTTTATTTGATTGATAATCAATTATTTTATACAATTCATCCAAATTTTTATCAAGTATACCAAGTACTATCGCATCTGCAATATCCCTTCCTAAATACGATATCTTGTCTGCAATTTTTACAACACATCCCTCCCAAGTATATGGTGCATATTGATTTGTTTCCGTATATTTTTCTAACTCTATAAATTCATTTCTAGGCTTTAATCTCCTTTCACTAATTTCACCACAATGTGAAATTATTCCATCTCTAACAGCATATGTTAAATTTAAATTTTGTTTTTTTCCTTTTGGATCTTCTAATAATTCTATTTTGTCTACCATATCTAAACCATTCTTTTCATGCCAAAATTTTTCACCTATATCTTTTTTTGCTATTTCTGATAATATTTTTTCTCCCTGATGACCAAATGGACTATGACCTATATCATGAGCAGTTGCAATTGCCCTTGTAAGCTCTGTATTTAAGCCTAAATATTTTGCAATTGTATAACTTATTGATTCTACATGAGTTACATGCTCTATTCTTGTACATATATGGTCATTTTGTGGTGAAAAAAATACTTGAGTTTTATGTTTCAATCTTCTATATGCTGTACTATGTATTATCCTCGTATAATCTCTTTCAAATTCTGAACGAATGTCATTATTTCTATCATATAATTTTTTTCTTCTACTTATTATACTTTCCCATTTACTATTATTTTCATTTGCTTTACAATTAATTAAACTGTCCTTCATTTTTTAACCTCCATTTAATTATACTAATTTCTTACTACCCAATTATAATTCATCCCATTTATACTTTATCATACTTTTTGATATTTTGCTATTTTTTATAAAAGAGATAGGGTCATTTCATCAAATATTAAAATTTTGTAATATTTGATGAAATGACCCCGTAAAAAAAACTTATTACTTGTTTTCTTCTGTATTTTGAATTAAAATATATATATCCCATTTATTGGGGGCTGTAGGGGATAACGTTCAGAATAAGGGAAATATTCGAACATATAGGAACCTATTTTGAAACAATGTAAGATTTGGGCTTTTTATCTTTTTATTACGTATTAAACTAAGATGTAATTTCTTTGTTTATCCCCTACAAGATTAATAACATATTTGAACTAATTAAAAGAATTATTTTCTGTTTAATTAATTTTTTTAATTTTTTGGATTTTTGTTTTAGATTTTTTAACAGATTTTTTACTTTTTTCTTACAGTAAAAAAATGAAAAATAAACTTGTCCTAAAAATTTTTTGCAATTTCTTGCGATTCAACATGTACTTATGTTACTACAAATTTCTACAATTGTCAAGAAAAACTTTACGACATAATTCGACATATTATTACAGACGTCAACATTCCAACAATATCCGCTACTAATGCTGCTACTAATACAAATCTTATTTTTTTTATTCCAACGGCACTAGTATATAATGCTATTGTATAAAATGTTGTCTCCGTAGATCCCATAATAGTTGATGCTATTTGACCTGTTATATTGTCCACTCCATATTTAGACATTATATCGGTTGCTACCGCCATTGATGCACTTCCTGATATTGGTCTTAATATTGCAAGTGGCATTATCTCTGCTGGTATTTTTAATATATCTATTAGTGGTTTAATAATATTGACAATTAATTCTAGTATCCCCGATGCTCTTAATGCCCCTACTGCTAAAAATATTCCTATCAATGCTGGAAATATATTTATTACTATATCTATTCCTTCTTTCGCACCCTCTAAAAATGTATCATATACTTTATTTCTTTCTATTATTCCATATAAGATTATAAATAAAATTACTAATGGCATTGCCACAATAGACAAATAATTTATTATATTCATACTTAGTCTCCTTAATATTTTTTCATCAATATTTTAGCGGTTGTAATCCCTGCAATAGCAGCAAACATTGTTGCTATCCATACTGGTATTATTATGGATGTTGGATTTGTCGACCCTAATGAACTTCTTATTGCTATTACTGTAGTTGGAATTAATTGTATTGATGCAGTATTTACAATTATGAACATTGCCATTGAATTAGTTAGTGAATCTTTTTTTGTATTTTCCTTTTGCATACTTCTCATTGCTGTTAATCCCAACGGTGTCGCTGCATTTCCTAGGCCTAATATATTTGCCACCATATTCATTGATATTTCTTTATGTATCTTCGATTCTTTTGGAATATCTGGAAATAATATTTTCATTATGGGTTGCAATAATTTTGTTAATTTATCAACCAATGTTGTTGTCTTTGCAATCTGCATTATTCCACTCCACAAGCACATTGTACCTAAAAAAGTTATACTAAGTTTCACTGCACTTTCACACGATTCAAATATCGAATTATTAATCTGCTCAATATTGTTTGTAATTAAAGCATATATATATGATATCATTATGAAAGCTGGCCAAATAACATTTAACATTTTCTTCTCCTTTTGTTTTTTTATTTAATTCTATTCAACGCATATAAAAAAAATAACTTTTTTTAATGCATATACATATAGGCATAGTATGTGTAGCTTCAAGCTTTTGCCCAATTTTTACTTTATCCGTTTGGTTATTTTATTGTATTTTGTTCTCTTTTTCCATTGACAACGTAAGTATTTTAATGGTATGATTATGCATGGTATTTGTCGAATTTTGTTGTAAACGGGTTTTATTTTTGAAGGAGGTTTTTTTATATGAAATCAACAGGAATTATTAGAAGAGTAGATGAACTTGGTAGAGTTGTTATCCCTATTGAGCTTAGAAATAAATTTGGAATTTATGAAAAGGATCCAATTGAAATTTTTGTAGACGGATCTACAATTGTTTTAAAAAAATATGAACCAAATTGTATCTTTTGTGGTTCAACAAAGAAATTAGTTACTTACAATGAGAAATTAATTTGCAGTAAATGTGCAGAAAAAATAAATAAATTGGCTTCTAGCATTGATTAGTTTATGATTTAATAATTATATATATGCCATTAAAAGCGTAACATAAAGTTACGCTTTTATAAATTTTTGATATATTTCATTTTTGTTAACTTTTCTATCTTTTGCTATTTGCTTTATTATCTCTTTTTTATTTAATCCTTGTTGTTCATAGTATTTATAGTGTTCTTCCATTGTAAGTTTGTTTAATATTTCTATTTGTTTTTCTGTTTGTGTTTTTTCATTTTTTTCTATTATTATTACATACTCACCTTTCGGATCTTTAATGTCTTTTTGTAATTCTTCTATTGTACCACACTTGTACTCTTCATGAATTTTTGTTAATTCTTTTGCTATTACTACCTTTCTATCATCTAATATTGGTTTTAAATCCTCAAATGTTTGTAGCAACTTATGTGGTGCTTCATAAAGTATTGTTGTTTGCTCTTCTTTTGCAATTTTAAGTAATTTCTCTTTCCTATTTTTTTTATTTTGTGGTAAAAATCCTATAAAAGTAAATTCTTTTGCATCCATTCCGTGATGCAACTAATGCAGTAATTAATGCACATGCTCCTGGTATTGGTATCACCTTTATATTTTTTTCTATAGCTTTTTTTACTATTTCATTACCTGGATCTGATATTATTGGAGTTCCTGCATCTGATACTAATGCTATCTTTTTTCCTTCTAAAAGTTTACTTATTAGTTCTTCTGTTTTTATTTCTTCGTTATGCCTATGATAACTTATTAATGGTTTTGATATTTCTAAATGATTTAATAATTTTAGTGTATGTCTCGTGTCTTCAGCAGCAATTAAATCAACTTCATGTAATATTTTTATCGCCCTTATAGTTATATCATCTAAATTTCCAATTGGCGTAGCAACTATATATAATTCTCCTTGCATTTTTATTCACTTCCCTCTATTTTTGGTTATATATCTTTTTTATCTCCTGTGTATATTCACCATTTTCTTCATATACATATAGTGACGGTTCTATTTTTAAAAATGGATTTGCATTTTTTACTGCTTTTATTAATACCATATTTGATTCCTTTCCCATACTTGGATATACAAATTTTATTATTTTAGGTTCAATTTGGTATTTTCGTAATAATTCTATTATATCCACTAATCTGTTTGGTCTATGTACCATGTATAATGTTCCTTTATCTTTTAATAATTTTTGAGATATCTTTATAAAATCCTCCAAATTAGCGGTAATTTCATGTCTTGAAATTAATTTTTTTTCATTTTGATTTATAATACCTGTTCCCAATTTTTTGTATGGTGGATTTGTTACTACAACATCAAAAATTCCCATTTCAATTCTTTCTTCTATCTTTTTTATATCTTCATTTATAATTTCAAACCTATCTTGTAAATTATTTAATTTTATACTTCTTTTTGCCATATCTGCTACTTGCTTTTGTATTTCCACTCCTACCATTTGTAATAATTGTGTTTTAGCACATAGCATTATACCTAAAATTCCTGTTCCCGTACCTAAATCTATTACTTTACTACCTTTTTTTATATCCTTTGCAAAGTCCGATAACAATATACTATCTATTCCAAAACAAAATCCTTCTTCATTTTGAATTATCTTTAAACCTTTATATCCTAAATCATCAATTCTTTCTTTTTCTAATATTTCCATATTCCCTCACTTTTTATTTTATTATATCATATTATATATTAAATTTATATTTTTGCAAAGGGGGTTTTAAGTCACATGAATCAATATTATAATAAGTATTGTAATACAGAAAATTCTAGAAAAAATTCTTCTAATTTTGCTTTAAAAAAAGAGAACACACTTTGTTCCCTTTATCAAGTTGAAAATTTTTTATGTAACATACAAAAAGCTCTCCGTTGTTTTAAATTTTATTGTTTTTTTAAGTAGATATGTCCTTTTTTACAAATGGTTCCTTCAATGAAATTGCATTATCTTTAAAACTTGCATCATCTTTTCCATCTACAAGTATCTTTATTGCCTCTATCTCATTTAATTGTGTTAATGAATTAACAATAGAATATATTGTCCTACTTTCTGCTTCTACACCACCTATATGATTTTCAACAAATTCCCTTGACAAATCTATATTAAGAATATTATCTTTTAATTCAATTTTATTTACCTTTGTTCCTTCAGGTATAACATTTTCCAACTTATCACTTTTAGGACCAGCTATTAACAAGTTCATTAATGTTTCATATGGATCATTTATTAACTCTTTTACATCAATCCCCCTTGCTTCTGGAACTAACGTATTTGTATCTTTTTGATTAAAATATAAAGATACAATTGTTTGTCTTAATCCTACTACATCAATTTCTTCTTCTGGTATATATTCTGTTATTTGACTACTTTGCTTATTTTCCTGCAATGTATGATAAATAATATATCCTATAATTCCTAATATAATTATTAGTAGTAAAAAAATAACTATTATTTTCTTATTTTTCATAATCTTACACCTCTCTTCCTTTTGATGTTTAATCTTATGATAGACAAGTCATTTTTAGAACCTAACATTTTTTATTTTCAAAATCTCATGTTTTTGTCT
>CANQZT010000084.1 GCA_947628335.1 uncultured Clostridia bacterium
TTATTGTAATAGTAACATTTACAAAGCATATATTTTATAATATAATTAAATAAATTTTAAGGAGTAAAAATATGTATAGACATACCTATGTAGAAATTAATTTAACAAATTTAAAATATAACGTTGAAACATTAGTAAAAAGGTACAACAATTATAAATATCATTTTGGCGTTGTTAAAGCTGACTGTTACGGTCATAACAATATATCTGTAGTTAAAACAATTGTTGATGCTGGATGTAATTATTTAGCTGTTGCCACTTTAGAAGAAGCCTTAACTATAAGGAAAGAACTACCCAATATTCCTATATTATGTTTAGGAATTATCGACATTGAATATATACCTTTATGCATAAAAAATAACATAATCGTAACTATAAGTAATCTAGATTATTTAAATAAAATTGATACTAATAATTTAAAAGTTCATATAAAAATTAATACAGGAATGAATAGATTAGGCATAAATAATAAAGACGATTTTAATCAAATATATGCATTAATTAAAGAAAAAAAACTTTTATTAGATGGTATATATACTCATATATATAATGCTACTAATAAAGACACTACATTAAAACAATTTGAGAAATTTGAAGAAATAACTAGTGATATCAATTTGCAAGACGTACCTATAGTACATATCGGAGCAAGTGAAACAACTGAATTTTATCCAAAAAAAGATTATGTAAATGGTTGTAGACTTGGAATTGCTATGTATGGATTAGTTGATTACCAAAATCTCAATTTTAAAGATACTTTTTACTTATATAGTGAAATAATTCAAATAAATGAGGTAAATAATGAAACTGTTGGATATAATGGTTCATATAAAGTAAATGGATTAAAAAAAATAGCTGTTGTTCCTATTGGCTATGCAGATGGTATAATTAGGAAAAATACTGGTCGAAATGTATATATAAATAATAAAAAATATAAAATCGTTGGAAATATATGTATGGATATGTTATTTGTAGAAGTTGATAATTCGGTCAAAATTGGCGATAAAGTTACAATTATAAATGGAATAAATCATATTAAAGAAATTGCTAATTATTTAGATACTATTACATATGAAGTAATATGTTCTATTGGAAAAAGAGTTCCTAGAATATATGTTAGATAAATATTATTAATAAATCATAAAAAATGTCTATAAAAATGGCAATATTGCTACTTTTATAGACATAAATTTATTTATTAAGTAAGTATATAAATAAATTTAAATACGATGCAAAAAGTGACCATAATAGGTATGGTATTTGAAGTAATCCTGAAATTTTATTTTTAGTATAAAATTTCTTTATCATAATAATTATGAATATGTCTAAAACTAAAATCCATATGAAAGCAAACAACCTCCATTTTAATACAAAAAATACTATTGGCCATAAAGCATTAAATAACAATTGTAAATAATAAATAAATTTTATTTGGGTATCAATTAATAAATTGCTTTTTAAAATTCCATAAGATACTCCCATTAACGTATACAGTATGGTCCACACAATTGGAAATATAATGTTGGGTGGCGATAAAAATGGTTTTGTAAGAGAACTATAATCCATCGAACCTGATATTAAAAAACCTATTACACCTCCTACTATAAGTGGTATAATAATAGATTTTGCATATACCTTAAATTTAGACATATATAACCTCCTTAATTAAGTATGTTGTAGAGTGTTATATTAGTTTATTATTGGTTCTTTCGGATTATACCAAAATATTGTCTAAATCATTTATTTTTCCTGATTTTTGCTACAAAAAAACCTTCATATAATTCTGTTGGAGCAATACATATCGTTCCAGATATGTTTACTGGAAGAAGTGGTAAATCATATTTTTCAATCTGTTCAATTGGAACTATCTCAGCATTTTCTTCTAATAAAACTCTGTCCAAAATATCTTCATTCTCGCATTTTAAAATTGAACATGTAGAATATACCATTTCTTTTCCTGGTTTTAATATTTTTAATGCTTTTTTTAATAAAGCCGTTTGAGATACAATTGATTTATTAATTAATCCTATATTGAAGAACTTTTCTAAGTTTGATACATTTAAATTTAGTGTTCCACTTCCACTACAAGGAGCATCTAATAAAATAGCATCAAATGAAAAAAAATCATCTATATAACGAGCATCTTTTTTCATAATATATACTGAACTTGCTCCTTGCTTTTCAATATTATATTTTAAACGCTCTATTCTAGGAATTTTTAGTTCACATGCTGTAATATTTGCTTCATTTTCAGAAAGTGCCGCAAGCTCTGTTGTTTTTCCTCCTGGAGCTGCACACATATCTAAAATATCAGTATGCTTTTCAGGAGCAAGTATAATTGGTGGCAACATAGAAGATAAACTTTGTAAATATATTTCTCCATTTATATATATATCAAGTTTTTCAATTTCACTTTTTTTATCTCCAACTATAACAAGTGCATCTTTGTTCCAATTTACTTCTCTATATTCAATTCCAGCATTTAATAACTCTTTTTTTATATGTGAAGCGTCTGTTTTTATTGTATTTACTCTAAGAGTTGTCTTTCTCTTACACAAAAGTCCCCTTTCTATCATTTCCATCATGTCTTTAGAATAATTTTCAAGTAATAATTCTTTGAAAAAAGTAGGCATTGCATCCATTTGTTTTTTCCTTTCTTTTATTCAATATATTAACTCATATTGTAACACAAAAATACAATATTGTAAAAGTATGTTTTTACTAACTTTTGCATATATTGTTTTGTGGTGATGTTATGAATTTTATTTTTGATTGCATAAAGGGAGTTGCAATTGGAGCAGGTGCTATTTTACCTGGAATCAGTAGTGGCGTTCTATGTGTTATATTTGGCATTTACGAAAAATTAATAGATAGTATTTTAAATTTTTTTAAGTCACCAAAAAATAACTTCCGATTTCTACTTCCTATTATGATTGGTAGTATAGTACGGAATTATTATATTTGGAAACTTACTTAAAATTTTGTTTACATTATATCCTGTTCCTACTAAATTTGCTTTTATTGGATTAATTTTAGGATGTATCCCAAATTTGTTTTGTATAGCAAATTCAAAAAAGGGATTTCATTTACATTACTTAATTTATGCACTTCTTTCTTTTTCACTAACAATTATGCTTTTATTTATAGAAAACACTTTCACACGGAAATTACGTAAAAAATTCTGAAAATATATTATTCTTAATCTTAAGTGGATTTGTTATGTCAGCAGGAGTAGTCATTCCAGGAGTTAGTAGTACTGTTTTATTAATGCTTTTAGGAAGTTATGAAACATACTTAAATGCAATTTCTATTGTTAACTTATCTATTCTTATTCCTATGGCTATCGGTTTAATTTTAGGAGGATATATATTTTTAAAATTGATACATTTTTTAATTGAACATTTCTTTTCGCAAACGTATTATACCATTATAGGCTTCGTTCTTGGTTCTTTAGTGGTTATATATCCAGGTATTTCTTTTAATTTTACAGGTCTTATTTCTATAGTTAGTTTAATATTTTCTTTTTTAATAGGAAAAAACTTAAAAGCATCAAAATGAAAATTTAAATAATTTTCTTTTTGATGCTTTTTTATAAATTCAAACATAATCATTTACCAGCTTTATTAATTGAAGTAATTTCTTCTTCCATATATCATATGAGAAATAAATACTGTTTTCTTTTCAAAATCTATTGTATATAATACAACATAATTTTTTATTACCATTCTATAATACTCTCTTTTTAATCTATCACTTTTTCCAATTTTCATGTATAATTCTGGAATATGGGCTAAATTTAGCACCTTATCTATTACCTCGTTTATTAATTCTTTTGCCACATTATCTTCCTTTAGATTACTTGAAATATACTCATAAATTTCAATCATTTCTTCAATACATTCATCAGTAAATTCTACTTCAAATAGTTCATTCTTAGAATCCATACTTTGCTCTTAACTCCTTTATTACTTCTGTCGCTTTTTTTGTTCTGCCTCTTTCAATATCTTCTTCTGATTTTAAAAGTTTCTTTACTGTTTCATTATCGAATATATTATTTCTATATTCTTCCATACTCATTATTACTACATTATTTTTACTATTTTTTCCAATTACCATTTCTCCCTTTTGATTAATAATTGTTTCTATTTGTTGTAGACTTGTTACTTGTTGCATTTTCCATCACCTCTCTTTTTATTATTTACATTATAACACATAATTACTCATTTTTGAATATTTTTTATATTCCATACTATTTCTTTCTTCTTAAAATCCAATTATTTTCTACTTTTATAGGAATCTTCATTTTTACAGTTTGACCAAATTTGCCTGGACTAACATGTGAAATTTCTTCATTTGTTTCACTATCCCATAATTTCTCTATTAAAAATTGATATGATTCAATTTGACCTGGTATAATAATTTCTAAAGTATCTCCTACTTGTAATCTATTCTTTATTTCTATAATTGATGCCTCTTCATTATACTCGACTACTTTTCCTCCAAATTCATAATCCGGATTATATTGTTTGCCTTCATACTCCTGAAAATCCTTATTATTTCTATCATTAAAATAGAATGTAGTTAAGCCTCTAGTTTTAGTTTTCTCAAGTTCATTTAAATATTTTCTATAATCATAATTATTAGGATCCCTCATATAGTCATCAATAGCATTTCTATAAGCATTTACAACTGTCGCTAAATAATATTCTGTCTTTAGCCTTCCTTCTATTTTTAAACTATCTACCCCCATCTCTATAATTTCTGGTATTTCCTTTATTAAACACAAATCTTTAGAAGAAAAGATATACGTTCCTTTTTCATCATGTTCAACTGGCATAAGGTTTCCTGGATTATTTACTTCTTCAGCATATAAATTATATGCCCATCTACAACTTTGTGCACAATCACCTAAATTTGCACTTCTACAAGCAAGAAAATCACTTAAAAAGCATCTGCCAGAATATCCAAAACATATAGCTCCATGTATAAAAATTTCTGTTTCTAAACGTATAGGAGTATTATTTACAATATCTTTAATTTGCTCTTTATTTAATTCACGTGCTAAAATAATACGCTTTGCACCATTTTTATGCCAAAAGTTGGCTGTATGATAACTAACAACATTTGCCTGAGTACTTATATGAATATCAACATCAGGAGCCTCTTCTTTAATAATTTCTACAACTCCACCGTCAGCAACAATAATTCCATCCACTCTTAACTCATTTAAAATTCTTGCTTGTTTACGTATTTCTTCATACATATTATCCCAAGCATATATATTAATAGCTGTATATACTTTTTTTCCTAATTTATGAGCATATTCTATAGTTTTTACTAGGTCATCTTCCTCCATTTCAGCTCGTGTTCTTAATGAAAGTGAAGATGTACCTGCATATACAGCATCTGCTCCATACAAAAATGCAACTTTTGCTTTTGCAAAAGACCCCGCTGGGGCAAGTAATTCTGGTTTATTCATTATTTATACCTCGTTCTTTATTTTTTAGCATTATATCACTTAATACAAAAAAAGTGAAGATATAGACAGAAAAACTTTGAAAGCATGTTAAGTAACATGCTTTCTTTATAAGTATTTTTACCTAAATCTTCTACAATTACAATTTCCGTTACCTATATTATTTATAGCATTAGTGTTATTATTCAATGCAACGGAATTATTATTTATAGCATTAGTATTGTTATTTAAAGCGCTATTATTTGTATTTTCACACACCTTTATATGATTATTACAACATAAAATTTGATGAATTATTTGTGTTATAAAAGCAACTATAAAAGCTAGAATAGTATACAAAATTGTATATACTAAAAATTCCTCATCAAAAGCTGTAAAAGCCACCACTAAATATATTGCCAAAAAAATTCCAGCCACTAAAAATGGATTTTTCAATATTTTTTGAAATGCAATAGAAAGAATAATAGTTGCAATTGGTAAGGCAAAATATATCAGTAAACTATTCATAGTTTTTCCTCCCTATTATTTATTCTTTTTTATGTATTATATGAACATTTTTAGTTTTTGGTTACAATTAAATTAATATTCTACTTTTACTAAATATAACCCATAAGGTGGCAATGTCTTTCCTGCTTTTTGCCTATCCTTTGCCTGAATTATATCTTGAATTTCTTCTGGCCTTGTCTTTCCAATTCCTACATCCACTAGCGTTCCTGAAATAATTCTTACCATATTATACAAAAATCCATTTCCAGTTAATTCAATAATAATTTTATCTCCTTTTTTTTCTACACTTGCTCTATAAATTGTTCTAACACTACTTTTGCTACTTGTCCCACTTGCCTTGAATGATTTAAAATCATGTTCACCTATAAAATATTTTACTGCCTTTTTCATATTTTCTATGTTTAAAGTTTGAGGAATATAGTACTCTAAATTTCTATATATTGCTGTCCCATATTTAGAATTATTAATAATGTATTGATATGTTTTTTGTTTGCAATGATATCTTGCATGAAAACTTAAATCTACCTCTTCTGCCTCTTTTACAACAATACTTTTTTTTATTTTTGAATTAATCGCAATTGCAAATTTTTCTATTGGCAAATTGCTATTGGTTTTAAAATTAGCAACCTGACCTAATGCATGAACACCAGCATCAGTTCTACCTGATGCATTTAATTCAATATTGGACTCTTTAGTTATTTC
>CANQZT010000085.1 GCA_947628335.1 uncultured Clostridia bacterium
TTTTTTACTTCTTCATCTTCTAAATCCGTCCAAACTACTTTATTTGATGCTATACTTCTTTTAACGTCTATTAATCTTTGATTTTCTGATCCTCTAAATCTTAAAGATGGATTTTTCAAATCCTCTTCAAATTTACCATCTACTATTACATCTATGTCTTTTACTAATTCTTTTGTTTCTTCCCAATTTTTATACATATTTCCCATAACATCCTTTTCAAAATCAAAGCCTGTATAACACCATATTGTTTTTTGTGGAAACCTTTCTTTTACCTTTTTTATTAATGGTAATAATCCCTTTTGATTAGCATGTTCTAATGGTTCTCCTCCAAGTAAAGATAATCCCTCTATGTAATCTTTATCTAAATCTTTTAATATTTTATTTATAGTTTCTTCTGTAAATTCTTTTCCATATTCGAAATTCCATGCTACTTCATTAAAGCAACCTTTACAATGATGTGTGCATCCGACTTACAAATACAGATACCCTAACACCTGGCCCATTTGCTACATCACATTCTTTTATTGTAGCATAATGCATTTTTATCACCTCTTATAAATATTTATTATAAATGCAATACCCTTGCTTTTATTTCTTTTGTTTTTCCTTCATTCCAAAAATTTTCTCCTAAATATCCACATGTTCTTCTTGTTACGTTCATCTTGTTATGGTCTTTATTACCACATTGTGGACATTCCCATTCATTATCATCATTTATTATTATTTCTCCATCAAATCCACATATATGACAATAATCCGATTTTGTGTTGAATTCTGCATATTGTATATTGTCATATATAAATTTTACAATTTCTTCAAGAGCCTTTAAGTTATTTCTCATGTTTGGTATCTCTATGTACGATATTGCTCCTCCTGAAGATATTGGTTGAAACTGACTTTCAAATTTTAGTTTTTCAAACGCATCAATTTTTTCTCTTACATCTATATGATACGAATTAGTATAATATCCTTTGTCTGTAATATCTTTGATACTTCCAAATTTTTCTTTATCAATTTTTGCAAAACGATAACATAAACTTTCTGCTGGAGTTCCGTATAGTGCAAATCCTATCCCTGTTTCTTTTTTCCATCTATCTGTTGTTTGTCTTAAATGTTTCATGACACGCAAAGCAAATTCTTCACCCTCTTTTGTGGTGTGACTTACACCTTTTACTAATTTTGTTACTTCATATAGTCCAATATATCCAAGAGATAATGTTGAATATCCACCTTTTAATAATTTATCTATAGTTTCTCCAGATTTTAGACGTGCTATTGCTCCATATTTCCAATGTATTGGACTTGTATCTGATTTTGTTCCAAGTAATGCATAATGTCTGCACATTAGTGCTTCAAAACATATCTCTAGTCTTTCATCTAATAATTTCCAAAATTTGTCTTCGTCTCCATCTGCTATAATTCCTATTTGTGGCAAATTAATACTTACTACACCTTGATTAAATCTACCCTCAAATTGATATTCACCCTTTTCATTCTTCCAAGGTGATAAGAAACTTCTACATCCCATTGGACTAAATACATTTCCCTCATAATTTTGTTTCATTTGCTTTGCTGATATATAATCTGGGTATAATCTTTTTGCTGAACATTTAACTGCAAGTTTTGTTAAGTAGTCGTACTTTCCTCCTTTTAAACAGTTATGCTCGTATAATACATATATTAATTTTGGAAATGCTGGTGTTACATAAACACCTTTTTCATTTTTGATTCCTTGATACCTTTGTTTTAGTATCTCTTCTATTATCATAGCATTTTCTTCTATATATTCGTTTTCTTCGTCTAAATTTAAGAATAGTGTTACAAATGGGGATTGACCATTTGTTGTCATCAATGTATTTATTTGATATTGTATTGTTTGTACTCCTGCTGAAAGTTCTGATTTTAGTCTTTGTTCTACTATTTCATCTATTGTATTTTCTGATAATTTTCCTTTGTAGTTTTGAGTTAACTCAGTTTTAAATTTTTCTTTGCTTTTTCTTAAATATTTTCCTAGGTGTTTTAAATCTACAGATTGACCTCCATATTGATTACTTGCTACTGCTGCAATTATTTGCGTTACAACTGTGCATGCTACTTGGAAACTTTTAGGACTTTCTATTAATTTTCCATTCATAACAGTTCCATTTTCTAACATATCACTAATATTTACTAAACAACAGTTAAATATTGGTTGTAAGAAATAATCTGCATCATGGAAGTGCAATATTCCTTCTTCATGTGCTTTTGTAATTTTTTCTGGAAGTAATATCCTTTTGGTTAGGTCTTTTGAAACTTCTCCTGCTATATAATCTCTTTGTGTTGATGCAAGTACTGTGTTTTTATTTGAATTTTCTGTTTCTAGCTCTTTATTTTGATTTTTTATTAGACCTAATATTGATTCGTCTGTTGTGTTTTGTTTTCTAACTAATGCTCTTGTATAACGATATACTATATATTTTTTTGCTAGTTCATATTTATTTATTTCCATTAATTTTTCTTCTATTATGTCTTGAATATCTTCTACTAACATTCTTTTTTTATCTAACTCTTCTATATAATGAATTATCTGTTTTATATCATCTTTATTTGCCCTTTCACGTGGTCGTACTTCTTTATTGGCTTTTTCTACTGCTACTGCAATTTTTGCTCTGTCATAATCTACTGCTCTTCCATCTCTTTTTATTACTTTCATACTATGTTTCTCCCCTTTTTATATGTTCTTTTCCCTTTAATGTCTTTATTATATATTTTTATTTTTCTTATTTTCTGTTGCATTTGCAACAAATTATGACGAGGCATGTTGATTCATAAAAATTGTTCACTAATTTGTAAAGCTCTTAGTTTTATTTCATTTATATTACAAATTTTATTTTCCTTTTTTTATTCATTTTTCAACATTTTATTTTTGTTGCTTTTTTTTTCGACTTTATGTATAATATTTTACAATATGGAAGGAATGAAAATTTTATGTATGAAAGTATTAACATAGAAAATTTTGTTAAAAGTTTAGATAAATGTTGTTCAAAAGTACAAAAAAAAGAATTTCATAAAGGCGATGTTATTACTAGCTATATTGCAAAACGCCATCAACTTTGCATTCTTACATCTGGGGAAGCTGATTTAGTAAGATACGACCTTAATGGTAATAAAACGATAGTTGAACATTTTTCTAATAATTCAATTTTTGGTGAAATTTTTTATAATATTAGTACGAATAATGAACTTTTTGTTGAATCAAAAACTCATTCTTATGTTTTATTTTTAATTTATGATGATATTAACGTTAAATGTAAAAATAATTGCCATTTTCATAGTATTTTATCTTCTACTTTACCTAGATTGTTTTTAGATAAAGTTATAGATTTAAATATGCGTATTGAACTTTTAAGTAAACGTAGTATTAGAGATAAACTACTTAGTTATTTTTCTTTTATTTCTAAGGAAAATATGAGTAAATCCTTTCGAATTCCTTATTCTCTCACTGATTTAGCTGATTATTTAAGTATTGATAGAAGTGCAATGATGCGAGAACTTAAGTATCTAATTGAAGAAAGTATTATTGAAAAGTCTGGTAATCGTATTACGCTACTATATTAAAAAGTGAGCCTAAGATTTTCTATCAAATTCAACTTTTAAGAAAATCTCAGGCTCTCCATATTTCTCTAATATACTTTATTCAAATATTTCAGCAAATTCGTCTCCTTCTATTTTTTCTTTCTCTAGTAAGATTCCGGCTACACGATGTAATTTATCTATATTTCCTCTTAATATTTCTTCTGCTCTATTATATGCAATATCTATAATTTGTTTTGTTTCTTCATCTATAACTGCTGCTGTTTCTTCTGAATATTCTTTACTTTGTGCAAAATCTCTTCCTAAAAATACTTCCTCTTGTGTTGACCCTAACATCATTGCTCCAACTCTATCACTCATTCCATATTTTGTTACCATACTTCTTGCAATTTTTGTTGCTCTTTCAATATCATTACTTGCTCCAGTTGAAATATCATTTAATATTAATTTTTCTGCTACTCTTCCTCCAAGTAGTGATACAATGTTTTCTTCCATTTCTGTTTTTGACATGAATGATTTATCTTCTGTAGGACGATACATTGTATATCCTCCTGCCATTCCACGTGGCACAATTGAAATTTGATGTACTGCATCCTGTGTTGGTAAAAATTGGCTTACTACAGCATGACCTGCTTCGTGATATGCTACAAGTTTATTTTCTTTATCGCTTCTTACTCTTGTTTTCTTTTCTGGGCCCATTGTCACTTTAATCATTGCATCTTCTATTTCTTTCATTCCAATGAAATCTAAATTACGTCTTGCAGCAAGTAATGCTGCTTCATTTAATACATTTTCTAAATCTGCTCCAGCAAATCCAGATGTATTTTTTGCAATTGTTTTTAAATCAACATCTTCTGCAAGTCTTTTCTTTTTAGCATGTACTTCTAATATTTGCTCTCTTGCTTTAACGTCTGGTGCAGAAACTACAATTTGACGATCAAAACGACCTGGACGAAGTAAAGCTTTATCTAATACGTCTGGTCTATTTGTTGCTGCAAGAACTATTACACCTTCATTTGAACCAAAACCATCCATTTCAACTAATAATTGATTTAATGTTTGTTCTCTTTCATCATGGCCACCACCAAGACCTGCTCCTCTTTGACGACCTACGGCATCAATTTCGTCTATAAATATTATACATGGTGCTTTTTTCTTTGCTTCTTCAAATAAATCTCTTACACGTGATGCTCCAACACCCACAAACATTTCAACAAAATCTGATCCACTTATTATGAAAAATGGTACTCCTGCTTCTCCTGCAACTGCTTTTGCAAGAAGAGTTTTTCCTGTTCCTGGTTGACCTACAAGTAATACTCCTTTTGGTATTCTTGCTCCCATATCTGTAAATTTTCTAGGATTTTTTAGAAATTCTACTATTTCTTGTAATTCTTCTTTTTCTTCATCTACACCTGCTACATCTTCAAATGTTACTCTATTTCTCTCTTCTCCTCCCATTAATCTTGCTTTTGATTTTCCAAAAGACATAGTTTTATTTCCACCTTGACTACCATTCATTACTACAAACCAGAATATTAAGAATATAATTAGTAATCCAAATGGCGTAAGTAGACTAAGTATTGTCATAAATACCGATTCGCTTTGTTCTGTTAATGTAACTTCTCCTACTTTCAATGGTTCTTCTACATAATTCATAAAGCTATCTATACTTGGTATATTTACTTCTTTTTTCGTACTATCCCCTTTAGGAGTTACATATGCTTTTGTTCCATCAGATGTGATTTCTATTTCTTTTATTTCAGATGCTTCTATTTTTGTAATTAATTCTGAATAGTCCATTTTCGTGTTTGAGTTATCCATTATTGTTGTTAATAATACAATAAATATAACTCCTATTATTAACCACATTCCTAATGTTTTTAATCCACTTTTCAATTTTTTTCCTCCTTCACTCCTTAACGTGATTCTATATTGTTTTGAAATATAACACATATTATATGCATTTGCAATAGTTTTTTTATGTCTTTTTTGTGTCAAGTATAGATATTTCAATGCTTTTCTTACGGATGCTTATTATTTGTCTGGAAAAATATTCTTTTATTTTTTATTAAAACTTTCACTTTTTTGTTTGGAATTAGATATTTATTTCCAATATTATTGTTACATAATTTTATTATGTCATCTATTTGTATTTTACCAATACCGTTACTTGTATTAAAAAGTCTATTAATAGTATATAACACCATCCTATTTTTTATAACTAATTCTAGGCTATTAAATTTTTTTAAGTCTAGTACTATTTGTTCTCTATTTTCTTCTATTAAAATATTTGCATATGCCAATTTTACTTTTTCATCTATATATTTGTTTTCTTCTTTTGCTATTTGCGATAATCTATCTATTGTGTCTATTATATTTGGATTGTATTGTTGTTTTAAATATGGAAGTAACTCATTTCTTATTTTGTTTCTTGTATATATATTTTCCATATTAGTTTTATCTATTCTAGGATTTAATTTATTTTCTTCACAATAATTTTCAATTTGTTCTCTTTTACAATTTATTAATGGTCGTATGTAATGTTCTCTTTTTGTTTCTATGCCTTTCAAACCTGCTGTTCCTGTTCCTCGTAGTATATTCATTAATACTGTTTCTACATTATCATTTTTTGTATGTGCTGTTGCTATTTTATTTGATTGCGTTTTTCGTAAGATCTCATTAAAAAATTTATATCTTACATTTCTTCCTGCCTCTTCTGTTCCTATCTTTTCCGTATTTGCTATTTCTTCTACGTTTTCTCTCTTGACAAAACATTCTATATTGTTTTTTTTGCAATATTCTTTTACATATTTTTCGTCTTCTATTGCTTCTTTTCTTATCATGTGATTAATATGTGCTACATATATTTTAAATTCTATTTGTTCTTGTAGCTTTATCAAAATGTCTAACAATGTAATAGAGTCAGGTCCCCCTGACACCCCTACTACAATGGAATCTCCATTCTCTATTAAATTATATTTTTTTATTGTTTCTAAGACACTATTTTCTAGCATTTTTTCCCTTTCTTTTTTAAGTTAAAGTTAGTATTTCATATCCTTCTTCAATTATTTTCTTAAATTCTTCTGATATATTATGC
>CANQZT010000086.1 GCA_947628335.1 uncultured Clostridia bacterium
GGTGGTGGAAATGTTACAGTAGATGGTGGAACTTATACTACGGAAGGATCAGGCTCTCCTACAATTTATTCAACAGCCAATGTAACAGTAAATAATAGTAATTTGATTTCCAAAACATCAGAAGGAATTGTTATAGAAGGAAAAAATAGTGTAACAATAAATAATTGTAATTTAACAGATAGTAATACAAAATTAAATGGACAATCTACAACCTATAAAAATATTTTCTTGTATCAATCTATGAGTGGAGATGCAGCAACTGGAAACTCTGAATTTACTGCGAATAATAGTAAAATCACAACAAATAAAGGAGATACATTATATATAACAAATACAACGGCTATCATAAATTTAAGTAATAATACAATTATAAATAATGATAGCACAGGAAATTTTTTAAGAGTACAAAAAGATTCTTGGGGAAACTCGGGTTCTAATGGTGGAGATGTTATATTAACATTTAACAGTCAAGAGGCAATTGGAAATATTGTAATAGATGAGATATCAACATTAGATATGACTATGAAAGAAAATTCTTATTATGAGGGAATTATAAATGGAGATAATTCAGCTAAAAGCATAAAATTACAATTAGATGATACATCTAAAATAAAACTAACAGGAGATTGTTATATTACAGAATTAGAAGATAGTGATACAACATATAGCAATATAGATTTTAATGGATATAAGTTATATGTTAATGGTGTAGCTATAAATTAATCTAATATATAAATGAGCAAGTGAACATTTAAAATCACTTGCTTTTTTGATATACTTTAATTCCTAAAAAGGCACATAGTTTTTCATAACTATCATTAATCACTTTCAATATCTATCAAATCAATATTTTTAATACTTGGATCATATATAGATTCACCAGTATAACTAAATCTAGAACCATGACAAGGGCAGTCCCATGTCTTATCCAAATTATTCCAACTAAGTTCACATCCCAAATGAGAGCAAACAGGTTTTAAAGCATAATATTTTCCATTAGGATCGCGATAAACACCAATTTTTGAACCATCCAATTCAATAACCTTACATTCATCAATATCGATAGAAGCAAGAGAATTTTTTGAAATCTTAAACTTATCTAAAACAAGAGAAGTTGTAGTTTGTTTTAGCATATTAATAAATTCAGTTCCATTTTGAATAGGATGAAAACGAGTAGATTTAAATGTATCAGTGTATGGATTATCCTTTTTCATAATCATATCACAAATAATATTTGCACTAATATTAGAAGTAGTCATTCCCCATTTTTTGAAACCAGTAGCAACATACATATTAGGAGTCATAGTAGAAAATTCACCAATATATGGAATTTTATCAAGAGAAATACAATCTTCAGTATTCCAACGATACAAAATATGTGCATCAGGAAATAATTCTTTTGCTCTATTTTCCAAATTAATGTAACAATTTGATAAATCTTCATTAGTTCCAGTTTTATGCTCAGAACCTCCCATAATAACTAATCTTCCATTTTTATAAGGAACAGTTCTCAAAGAACAGATAGGAGACTTTGTATTAATATACATTCCATCAAAATTATATTTTGTTGTAAAACCAATTAAATAAGATGTTTCTTGATACATTTTCAAAAAATAAAATCCAGGATTATTAATTATAGGATAATGACAAGCAAGTACGACATACTTTGCTTTTACAGTATGGTCTTTAGTAATAATTTCATAATGATTTGATTTCCTATCGATATCATAAACCTTCGTATTTTCGTAAATACTGCCATTACTGTTAATAATAGATTTACAAAGACCATTAGCATATTTTAAAGGATGAAATTGCGCTTGATTTGGAAATTGGCAACCTGCTAAAATAGGAAAAGGAAGCGAAAAATTAGTTGTATACTCGGCTGGAAAATTAAGTGAATTAAGAGCTAAAACTTCTCTTTTTATTTTTTCTACTTCATCTTCTAAATCGGTATAAACATAACTATTTTGGTACTCAAAATCACAATCAATATTTTCGAAATCAATGATTTGTTTGATATTTGAAATAGCATTTTCATTGGCATCTAAATAACTCTTGGCAAAATCAATACCAAAAGTATCAATCAAATAGCTATAAAAAAGTCCATGCTGAGAAGTAATTTTTGCCGTTGTATTTCCGAGAAGCATGACTACAAATCCTTTCTTTTTCTAATATGCAAACATTATAATTATTTTTAGTCAAATAATAAGCTGTAGAAAGACCAGTAAGCCCACCACCAACGATACAAACATCAACATCTAAATTCTTATCTAATCCTGAAAAAGACATCAAATCAGAAGAACTAACCCAATATGAATTATTCATAAAAAAACCTCCTAACATTAGTAGTTTTACCAATATTAGAAGTTTTATCCTAAAATATCTACCAATGATATGTTTCGCCCCTAGAAATTTTAAATGCACGAAATAATTGTTCAAGTAAAAATACACGAATTAATTGATGAGGAAAAGTCATTTTAGAAAAACAAATCTTTTCATTTGCACAAGACAAGACCTCATTGGTAAGACCTAAAGTGCCACCAATTATAAAAGTGATATAACTATTATAATTTAAAGCAATATTTTCTATTTTTTCTGTGAACTCTTTGCTAGAAAACTGTTTGCCGACTTAAATCTAAACACATTACATAAGAATCCTTTTTTATATGGTCTAGAATTTTATTTGATTCTTTTTCTTTAATTTCATATATAATCGAATCATTTAACTTATTTGGTAACTTCTCATCTGCAACTTCTGTAATTTGTAAATGACAATATTTCGATAAACGCTTGCTATATTCCAAAATAGCATCTTTCAAATAAGATTCCTTTAATTTACCAACACAAATAATTTCAATAAAAAGCATGATATACTCCTTTACAACAAAATAGAGGGATTTGACAATTGCATAAAAGTTGGAGCATCCCTTTTAGCAACATCGATTTTTATACAGGAATCACCAAAACCAGCCGTATGTAGTTCATCAATTACAGTTTTATGAGCAAGTTCAGGAAAATTATTTTCCTTACTTAAATGCCCAAGCATAACAGAACCAAGACCAGAATCAATTAATCGAGAAATAGTTTTTCCAGCCAATTGATTAGAGAGATGACCATTTGGTCCAGCAATTCTAGTTTTCAATAAATACGGATACTTAGAACATTTCAAAACATCAGGCTCGTAATTCGCTTCTAACATCAAAAAATCGCTATTTTCCAAACAATCCATAATATTAGTTGTAATATGACCAATATCAGTTGCCACGCTAAATTTTTCTTTTTCACAAATAAAATTAAAACCACAAGGATCAGCAGCATCATGAGGGATAGAAAAAGGATGAACACGAATATCTTCAATTTCAAAATCCTCATTAGAAATAAAAAATTTAACATTATCATCTGTAATTTTATCCCTTTGAGCCTTCATAGCATCCCAGGTCTTAGCATTTGCATAAACAGGAATATTAAATTTCTTCGAAATAGTACCCAAACTTTGAACATGATCAGAATGTTCGTGTGTAACTAAAATAGCATTTATATCTCGAATAGAAACATCAATAGAGTTTAAACCACACTCAACCTTTTTCGCACTAACGCCAGCATCAATTAATATTTTTGCATTATTACTTTCAATTAATAAACTATTTCCAGTACTTCCACTATATAAACTACAAAACTTCAACATTTTTATCGTCCTTTGCTAATTAGCTATAAAATATCATCTGAAACACGCCTAATATTTGCTCCTAGTTTTCTAAATTTGTCTTCAATATTTTCATAACCTCTATCAATATGTTCTAAATTATGAATTTCTGTTATACCTTCAGCACAAATACCTGCAATAATTAAAGCAGCACCAGCTCTTAAATCAGATGCACAAACAGGAGAGCCATACAAACAATCAACACCTTCAAAAATAGCTGTTTTTCCTTGTGCAGTTATTTTTGCCCCCATTTTATTTAATTCATCAGTATATTGAAATCTAGATTCCCAAATGCTTTCATTAATAATGCTAATTCCATCAGAAATAGAAAGAACAACACCCATTTGAGGTTGTAAATCTGTAGGAAAGCCAGGATAAGGTAATGTTTTTATATTAGCTTTATTCGTTTTTCTATCACACCAAACGTGGATTGTATCACCATCAATTTCCTCAGCATGAGCACCAATCTCAACAATCTTTGCAGTAATACACTCCAAATGTTTTGTGGTACAATTTTTAATAATTAAATCACCTTTAGATGCAACAGCAGCAAGCATAAAAGTACCAGCTTCAATCTGATCTGGAACAACAGAATAAGTAATATTGTTAGATAATTTTTCAACGCCATTAATTTTTATAACATCAGTTCCAGCCCCACGAATATCAGCACCCATAGCATTTAAAAAATTAGCAACATCAACAATGTGAGGTTCTTTTGCAGCATTATCAATAACCGTTGTCCCCTTAGCAAGAACACTTGCAAGCATAACATTAATAGTAGCACCAACAGATACAATATCCATATAAATTGATGTACCAACCAAATCATCAGCCTTTGCGATGATATTACCTTGACTAACATCAACAATTGCTCCCAAAGCCTCAAAACCTCTAATATGTTGGTCAATAGGACGAGCACCCAATTTGCATCCACCAGGCATACCAACTTGAACATTCTTACATCTACCAAGTAAAGCACCAATCAAGTAATATGAAGCACGAAACTTCCTTGTTAATTCCAAAGGTGCAGTAGTACATGAAATGTTTCTAGCATCAATAGTAATAACATTTTTTGAAATCCATGTAATTTTTGCACCTAATTCTTCTATAATTTCGCATAATAATTTTACATCACTAATATTTGGCAAATTTTCTATTGTGCAAATACCATCATTTAATAAAGCAGCAGGTAAAATGGCAACTGCAGCATTTTTTGCACCACTAATAGTAACTTCACCTTTTAAAGGAGTTTTGCCCTTAATAACTAATTTATCCAAAATAATTCCTCCAAAAAATATATAAAATAAATAACATAACAAAAAAGAGTATTAAAAAAATACTCTAACAGTAAAAATATATCATAAAATAAATACTTTTACAACTATTTTTTGGAAATTACTATTTCCTAATTTTTTGCAGTCAAAATTTTTGCATTTTGGAAAAATTCAATAATCTTAAATTTAAAATTAATTTCAGAATCATCTGTATTAGAAATCAAACTAAACTCTTCATCAGACAGATCATCTTTCATAATTTCCTTAGATTCATCAGGAACAAACCCAGAGCTTACATCTACAAAACATAAAGGAGGAAACATAACACACCACCAATTTTGACCTTTAGCCTTACCAATTTTTATTCTTAAAGCATCATAGTATCCACTTGGTAAAGAAATATCACCATATGTTTTTGTAGGAAAAGAAAAATTACCAATTTCAACATCTACATCATAATCATATCCATTTTCGTAAATAATATCAAGAGCAATTTGTTTAAATTCATCCTTATGCTCTTCTGCAATTTTTATAGCATCTTCCTTTGAAGTTACATCTTTACAAAGATCATTCATAAAAGCTAGAACATTATCACGTACAATATATTTTAAATTTTGATCCTCTTTAGAATCACTATTTGCAATAACATGAAGTCTAAAAACACTATTAGCAAGGTCAGAAGATACAGCATTAACATACGAAAATGCAGAAATTATAATATATAAAAAAAGTAAAAATAGTATTAAAATGGAATATTTTACTCTTCTATCACATATAATATTTAATAAAGTTCTCATATTTTAAAACCTCCGATAAAAAAATACTAAAATGTAAAAAAATCACTTTAAAAAAAGTATTAACCAAATAAAAAAAAATATACATGTATTTGAAAATTTGAGGAAAGAAAAATGTCGAAAAAATTTTTTTGTATTTATTGTGAAATGTTATTGACATATTTTTGTAATAATGGTAAAATTTACCAGTGCAAAAACGAAAGAAAAAAGGTAGGTAAACAAATGAAAGACAAACAAAATCAAATAATCAAAATTGCAGGTTTCTATGTAGACGATTGGCATTTAACAGCCATGATATTACCACACATTCATAGAACATTAGAAGACAAAGAGGAAATTTTAACAATATTAGAAAGAGGAATTCAAAATAAAATAGAAAACTTAGCATCAAAAATACATTTAACACCACAAAGATATAATAAGATTTTAGCAATAAATTGGACAAGTAATAAAACTTGTAAATATCAACAAATAAAACAAGAGATAGAAGAAAAAGCAAAACAATCAAACAATATACAAATAATAATAAAAGGGACAGAAGAATATATAAATAAAGCAAATCAAAATGTAGAAAAAATATTAAAAAACATAGAAGGAAAACAAATAAAAATAATAAACTGTTACGAAGTAGAAATGCAAAATGAAGTAAACCATATTTTAGACAAACACGATTTTGTAATAAACACATCAGGAATAAAAAAGATAGAAGAAATATTTACAGATTATAAAAAAGAAGAACAAAAAAAACATGGATAAAAATAGACCAAAACATCCTTTACTGTCAATATTTTTTGATTAGTTCACCCTAAAAAGTGAAAATTATTTTGTGACTTGTTCACCCTTCATGAGGTTAATG
>CANQZT010000087.1 GCA_947628335.1 uncultured Clostridia bacterium
GCATATCTTCCCATAACTTCTAATACCATAATTCTATGATGTGTTTCTCCTGTTGTATGAAGTCTATCTATTGCTTCTGCAGCAACAGACACAGCCGTATTATATCCAAATGTAATATCTGTACATGCAACATCATTATCTATTGTTTTTGGTACTCCTATAACATTAATCCCTTTTAATGATAAATCTCTTGCTGATTTTTGTGTTCCATCTCCACCTAATGTAAATACACAATCAAATCCATCTTCTTTTACATTTTTTATACATTGATCTGATAAATCTTTGTATACAATTTCTCCGTTTTCTTCAACTTTATAATTAAATACATTCGAATTTGTTGAAGATCCTATAATTGATCCTCCTTTATGAAGAATTCCTGATGCTGTATTATACGTATCTAATTTTATATAATCATTATTTAATAATCCTTTATATCCTTCTATAAATCCATAACATTCTACATCATGTTGTTCTGCAGTCTTTACAATAGCACGAATTACAGCATTAAATCCAGAAACATCTCCTCCATTTGCTAGTATTGCTACTTTCTTTATCATTTATAAAACCTCTCCTTCTATATTCAGATAACATACTTATTATATCAATAATCGAAAGTTTTACAATACTTTTTTTCAAAAATTTATATATTATCAATTCCTCCTTCAATTTCATACACATTAGTATATCCCATTTTTTTAAGAATTCCTTCTGCTTTTTTACTTCTACCTCCACTTTGACAATAAACAATAATTAACCCGTTTTTATCTTCTATCATATTTACTATTTTATTTTGTAGTTCATATATAGGTATACATATTGCACCATTTAAATGATATTCATTATATTCTTGTATACTTCTTACATCTAGTAAAATACCTTGTGTATTTTCTTTTAGTAATTCTTTTGCTTCTATATAATTTATACTATTTCCACCTCTAAAAAATTGTGTTTTAATAAGATTCTTTATTTTATTTTTTAAATAATTTATTTTCATTTTTATTATCTCCTTTAAAAAAAGATAGACTATTAATATATAATATTAATGGTCTATCTTTTTTGTTAATCATTTAACTTACTTCTATTTTTCAACATTTTGTAATAATCTTTCTTTTATTTTCTGTAATGCAATTTTTCTTGCACTTATTTGATTTTTTTCTTCTTGTGATAGCTCTGCTAAGGTTTTTCCATTTTCTAATTCGAAAATCTCATCAAAGCCAAATCCATTTTCTCCTCTTATTTCATTTGCTACAAATCCATCTATTGTTGCTATTTCACAAATCGTATTTTCTCCATCTGACAAAGCAATTGCAGTTGTATATTTTACCTTTCTATTTTCTTTTGGCTCACCATTTAACTTTTCTAATAATTTTAAGTTTCTTTCTCTATCTGTTCCCTTACACCATCTTTTAGTCAATACTCCTGGAAATCCATTTAATATTTCTATCTCTATTCCTGAATCATCTGCAATACATTTTTTTCCTTCAAGTGATTTGGCAATCGTTTCAGCTTTTTTTATTGCATTTTCTTCAAAAGTTTCTTTGTCCTCATCAATCTCAATATCTATCCCCTTACTTTTAATAGAAACAATTTTAAATTCCTTTAATATTTCTTGTGTTTCTTTTATCTTTCCTTCGTTTCCCGATGCAATTATTATTTCTTCCATTTTCTAATCTCCTATTTAAATATATATTTTTTACTTTGTATAAATAGCCTGCCAATAGGCAGACTATTTATTTTGGGATTACGCTCTATTGAGTTTTATCTTGATGCCATCCTCACTAATAATATAGTGATCTGTTATACGTGCATTGGGTGGTACTGTTATATTAACATTCTTCATCCTTAGTCCACGTTTAGTCTCAATGAGCTGAGGCTTTCCAATCCACACTGCAGCTGGTCCTATCTGCCGTATATCTGGATTTAATCGTAATATGTCTTTAATGAAGTCTCTTTTTGTCATGTTTGCCTCCTTTTATATTTATGTCTTTGCATTAACTTTTGAAATTATAATATTTTTACATAATAAAGTCAAGGCTGTTGAATTGTACTAACTTAAGAATACATCATTTACATAGTAAAATCTTTTTGGATTATATTCAACAATTTATTTGACAAATTAATTTATTTTATGTATAATTAACTCAATCAAACATACAATAATAGTAAAGCAATAGCTTTATTTATGATAAGTCCTTTATGTGCAAAAGCCAGCTCCATGCTGTGAGTATTTTTATACCTAGCCGTAAAGGGCTTATCTTTTTTATATCAAATGGATTTTTTTTGTTATAAAAATTTTTCCAGCCTTTCTTATAATCATATAAATCTACAATTAATCCAAACTTTTCTTTTAAATAGTTATAATATCTCATATCATTTTGCAAAAAAGCTCTTTGTAGCGCCCAATTGCAGTAATCTACAATTTGTAAACAAACTTCTCCGGATGGTGTCTGTGGCAAAATCTTTTGAGTAGACTCAATTGTAGTATTTAATTTATTTTCAGTATAATATAAAGATTTTTGTATTGCTTTTTCTAATGGTTCTTGTCTTTTTTTACTTCCTCTAGTTGCAATATAAATATAATTATTATTAGATAAATGTAATATATTTTTAAATAGATTTGTTATCAACGAATCATATAATTCTTGAGTATTACCATTAAACTTTTGAAATACATGGTCTGTTTTCCTTGCAATAACTATATTACAAAAAAACGGCAAATTTTTTAATAATGTAAAAACTTTATATCTAACTTCAGGACAATCATCTTTTGCATGAAAAGCTATTCTTGTCTTTTTCATAGAAGGAATATCTTTTAAATATTCATCATTTAATATTTCATACTTTAATTCATTAATTTTTTTCCTTAAGAATTGTGGCTCAGTAGTTCTTATAAATCCCATAAGTAATATTTTTGAAGCTCCATTTTCTTTTCCTACAATCCATTCACTCTTTCTATTATAGAACGTGGTATCTCCGGATTCATCTACAAAAAAATAATTATCATTATATATATTTTCTTTCATTTTTTATCCTTTCAAACTTAATATATTTTTATATAATTGATATTCCTGATGGTTCATTTATTTCTTCACCGTTTTGTACATAATATCCCAAGATTTTCATTCTATTTTTTACTCTTTCTCTTGTTTGAGCTCCTTTACTTATAAGAGCAATTGCTCTAAGTTCTTCTATAACTTTATTTGAATAGCCTTTAAATTCTCCATTTAGCACTTCTGGGTTTGTCGAAAAAAATGCTGACAATTTTATATCTATTTTTTCTAATGCTTTTAACTTTTTTTCTGTTTGTGTAGTAAAGTCGATTATTCCCATTCCCATTAATAACATTAGAAATTTAACATATCTTTTCTTTATGTTATACAGAATAGTTTTACCTCTATAATTATTTATAATTGAATTTATTTGAAATAATAAATTTTCTACTTCTTTTTCTCCATCAGTAATTACATCAATCGTTGTTACATATTTATTTATTACATTATCTGGTGCTCCTAATGAAATTTTATTGTCTAACAAACCTATTATATTATAAAATAATTTATCAAATTCTTTTCTTTTATTATCAAATCCTATGATATGACAAAATTCATTTAAATCTTCTATTTTTTCTAGATATTTATCCATCTTTGAGTCAGTTAAAGAATGTAAAATTTCACCCGCACGTAATCTTTCTTGATTTTGTAAAAATCTAAAATACTCTGTAATATCTATATCTGTTGATTCTATTACTTTTGTAACAGATATATTGAATCCTTCAAATTTACCTTTTATTATAGATGGTAAATCTGAATATTTTAATTTAATTTTTCCCTTATTTTTTAATTTTTTTACTAATTTTTCAAATTCTGAATCTGTTCTTTCTCCATAAAAATTTTTAATTTCTTCTATTATTTTTCTAGAATATTCGCTATGTATCTCATATTTTCCTTCTATAAATTCATATATAGTTGTTAACCTCTGTTGCCCATCTACAATCTCTTGTTTTGCACCCTTTTCATTAGGTTCTTTTAATTGTCTTATTATTATATTGCCTATTGGATAACTCTTTATTATACTATATATTAATTTATCTTTAAAATCATTTTTCCATATATAATTTCTTTGATATATTGGTCTTAAATCTAGTCCTCCATATTCCATTATTCTAATTTCTGTAACTAATGTCATAAGAGCATAAGATTCTAAAGCAAATTGTAAATTATTTCCCATATTTTCTTTTTTCCTTTCTTATTTTTGACATCATATCATTTAATCAACAAAATGTCAACTATTTTTATAAAATTCTATTTATTTAATTAGCAAATATTAATGTTTTTATAAAATTCTATTATAAATTCACAAAAAAAAACTTCTTTCTTTAAGAATGTTATTATTTCATTTTGAGCTGAAAAATAATTAGACTTTTTTATATATTTTATACTATTTACTTTTAATAACTTATGTCATACTTCCTTATATTTACATAAAATTGACTTTTAGATAAAAATTTGGTACAATAAAAACTCCTGAACAGATTCAGGAGTTTCTTGCCGAACAAGTAGAGGCATTTTGTACCTTTATTTTAGGACGCAAGCGAATTGAACGGGAAACTAATAAATTTTTAGGTAATATTTAGAAAAATTATTCGAACCTAAATATCTACATTAATTAAAATTCGGTACATATTCTTCTTCATGTTCTCCTAACTCTTGTATATATCCATTTTCTAATCCTAATAAATACAAATATTCCTCTATTTCCTTATATTCTTTTTTAGATAATTTTCTATTTATTAATTTATCATCTTTTGCTTTATAGGTAGGAAAGTATTGTGCCATAACACTAACATATACATCATTTGGCATATTTTCTTTTATCCACTTCAAAATATGCTTAGAATTTAATATATAATTTGGTAAAACTAAATGTCGAATTATTACTCCCTTTTGTATAATTCCATTATCATCAAAGACAGGTGCTCCTACTTGTTCATACATTCTCTTAATCGCTTTTGTTGCTATTTCAAAATAGTTATCAACACCTGAATATTTCTTTGCTAATTCATTACGGTAATATTTTAAATCTGGTAAATATATATCAATATATCCTTTTAGTAAATCTATAGTTTCAATATTTTCATACCCGTTAGTATTATAAATAATAGGTATATCCAACCCATTATTTTTTGCAATATCAATTGCTTCTACTATATGATATACATATGAAGTTGGTGTTACTAAATTTATATTATCTGCTCCTTTTTCCTGCTGCTTCAAAAAAATATTCGCTAATTCCTTTATTGTAACTGATTCACCTTTACCTTCCTGACTAATTTGGTAATTTTGGCAGAATTTACACTGTAAATTACAATTAGAAAAGAAAATTGTGCCAGAACCATTTTTTCCACTAATACATGGTTCTTCAAAATAATGAAGCGAAGCAAGTGCAATCTTTAATTCTCCATCACTTCTGCATCTTCCTTTATTTCCTTCTAAGCGATTAATTTTACAATTATGAGGACATAAAGTGCAACTTTTTAATTTTTCTAATGCTACGATTATTTCTTTCATTCTTAGTTCTCCCCAATTTGATAGATTTGATTAATCAACTTAATCGATTCTTCTTTCAAAAGTTTTCTATCCTTTAATACTTCTGAACGTGGAAAAATAGGCTTTCCAAAGCTTACTATAACTTTTGAAAAAAATTTTGGTCTTACCGTTATATGAACTGGTATAATTGGAACATTTGCAGTTGCCGAAATATACATTGCACCATTTTTAGTTTTTCTCTTATTTTCTATATAATTTTCTTTATAAATGCCACCTTCGGGGAAAATTAAAAGTCTAATTTTTGAATGGGTATTTAAAGTATCAATAATATTTTTTATACCTTGTATATCATTTGAATTTCTTTTAATTGGTATTGCATTATGGAATTTCAATAATCCGGATATAAATCCATTCTTAAATAAATCAGCTTTTGCAACACTATACATATTAGGTATTGCTGGATACAAAAATATTGGGTCAAAAATTCTAGAATGATTAGCACAAATTATGCATTTATCGTAATTTTCTAAAATTTCTAAATTCTCATACTTTACAAAAAATAAAATTTTGCATACCAAAACTTTTATAATATTTCTTACTATTATGTATATTTTTTCTTTCATTTTATTAAACTTTCCATAAATTTATCACTTCTTAATTCTTTTATAAGCATATTGATTATATCATTTCAAAATAATCATTGTCTATTTTCTTTATACTATATGTATAATTTATTTGAACTCCAACATTATTTTCAATCATTTTTATTATATAGCAAGTACTCACATTTTTCAATACAATTATAGACTGGTTTATTAGCTATTTCATTTACTTTATATTAAAGTATTAGGTAAGTTGTCGCTAATTCCATTATTCCTTAATTGCACTTATTCCATAATACCTTCTAATTAATAAAATCCCCTTATCAGTTGTATTTTCTTTAATATATTCATCTAATAGATTCATATTTAATTCTTCTTCAATATGCTTATCTCTAATTCTCTCCTTTTCAGAAAAATC
>CANQZT010000088.1 GCA_947628335.1 uncultured Clostridia bacterium
TTGCAGCATTATATGAACACTGTGTTATTATCGATGAAAAATGGGGGCCATGTGGATTTAAGTTGCCTTTATCTGTAGCTCCATATAAGCTTCAAATTATAACAAAGATGGAAAATGAAGAAAAGAAGCAATTAGCGAGTCATTTATATGAAGAATTAAATAAAAATGAAATAGCTACAATTTTAGATGATCGTGCTAATATAACAATAGGTTCAAAAATAAAAGACTGCAAAGTATTAGGAACTCCATATTTTATAGTATTAGGAGATAAGCAAGAAGGAGAAGTAGTAGAATTAGAAAATAATATAACAGGTAGTAAAGAAATGGTAAAATTAAGCGAGTTGGTAGATAAACTAAAATAATTTTTGTTGGAGGAAGAAAATGAATGAATATAGAACAAAAACGTGTGGAGAATTAAATATTTCAAATATAGATGAAGAAGTAAAACTGGCAGGATGGATTGGAAAAATCAGAAATTTAGGAGGAATGTGTTTTATAGATTTACGTGATGAATTTGGAATTACTCAAATAGTTGTACAAAATAATGAGGAAATGACTAAAAGCTTAACGACAGAAAGTTGTGTTTGTATAGAGGGAAAAGTAGTAGAAAGGGCAAGTAAAAATACTAAAATGCCAACAGGAGAAATTGAAATAGTTGCAAAAAATATAACTATACTTGGAAAGTGTAAAAGTATTTTACCATTTGAAATTAATTCAAACGAACAAAATAATGTAAGAGAAGATTTAAGGTTAGAGTATAGATTTTTAGACTTAAGAAATGAGCATTTGCACAATAATATTTTATTAAGATCTAACATTATAAAAACATTAAGAAATAAAATGGATGAATTAGGATTTACAGAAATACAGACGCCAATTTTGGCAAATTCTTCGCCAGAAGGAGCAAGAGACTTTTTAGTTCCAAGTAGACTACATCCAGGAGAATTTTATGCATTACCACAAGCTCCACAACAATTTAAGCAACTATTAATGGTAGCAGGATTTAATAAATATTATCAAATAGCACCATGTTTTAGAGATGAGGATCCACGTGCAGATCGTGCGCCAGGAGAATTTTATCAATTAGATTTTGAAATGAGTTTTGCAACTCAAGAAGATGTATTTGAAGTAATAGAGGAAATAGTACCAGATGTATTTAGTAAGTTTACAAATTGGAAAGTAGATAAGGGTCCTTTTATACGTATACCATATAAAGAAGCTATGGAAAAATATGGAATTGATAAACCAGATTTGCGAAATCCATTAATAATTAATGACGTAACAGAAGTTTTTAAAGATACAGAATTTAATGCTTTTAAGAATAAAACAGTAAAAGTAATTAAAGTTGAAATGAAAGAGGAATTACCAAGAAAATTCTTTGATACTATGGGAGAATTTGCACAAAATGAATTAGGTGCAAAAGGCCTTGCTTGGATAAAAGTAGATAATGATAACAACTTTACAGGTGGGATTTCTAAATTTGTAACTGAACAACAAAAGAAAGAAATTATGCAAATTACAAATGCAAAGGAAAACACAGCGTTATTTTTTGTAGCAGATGAATTTAGTTTAGCACAAAAAATAGCAGGGGGAGTAAGAATAGAACTGGGAAATAGATTAGATTTACTAGAAAAAGACGTATATCGTTTTTGCTTAATAGTAGATTTTCCAATGTATGAATTATCAGATGAAGGTACAATAGACTTTAATCATAACCCATTCTCAATGCCACAAGGAGGAATGGAAGCACTTGAAACAATGAATCCATTAGATATACTTGCGTATCAATTTGATTTAGTATGTAATGGATATGAAATGGCATCTGGAGCAGTTAGAAATCATGATCCAGAATTGATGATAAAGGCATTTGAAATAGCAGGATATACAAGAAGTGATGTGGAAGAGCGTTTTGGAGCATTATTTAATGCTTTCCAATATGGAACACCACCTCATGCAGGAGCGGCACCAGGACTTGATAGAATGGTAATGCTAATTGCAAACGAAGATAATCTAAGACAAGTAATAGCTTTTCCAAAAAATAAAAAAGCAAGAGATTTATTGATGAGAGCTCCAAGTACAGTAACAAAGGAACAATTAAAAGATGTACATATAAAATTAGATATAGAATAAAAAAATGTAAAAGAACTATTAATTTAATAACTAATAGTTCTCTTTTTGCTTCTTTGAAACCTTGAATTTAGATAGCAAATTTTAAAATTTTCATCTACATATTGATTCATGAATTGACTACAATAACCACAGGGTAAGATGAAGTGTTTAATTTATAGTTAAAATATTGACAAATAAGAAAAGACTATATATAATGAATTTTTTAAAGGAGAAATATATGTTTAATATAGAAGAGGAACTAAAAAAATTGCCGAAAAAACCTGGAGTATATATTATGAGGGATAAAGATGATAAAATTCTATATGTAGGAAAAGCAGTAATTTTAAGAAATCGTGTAAGGCAATATTTTAGAAAAAACAATAAAACAAAAAGAATAGAAAATATGGTAGCATTAGTGGATCATTTTGAGTATATCGTTACTGATAATGAAGCAGAGGCATTAATATTAGAGTGTAATTTAATAAAAGAGAATAGACCTAAATTTAATGTTTTATTAAAAGACGACAAAACATATCCATATATAAAAATAGATGTAAAATCAGATTATCCAAGTGTTACTATTACAAGAAAAATATTAAATGATGGAGCTAGGTATTTTGGTCCATATGCGAATGCTGGTAGTGCAAAAGAAATGGTAGATTTTATAAAACAAAAATTTAAAATCCGTCAATGCAAAAATTTTAAATCAAACAAAAGAGTGTGCCTAAATTATCATATACATCGTTGTTTAGCTCCATGTATGGGATATGTTTCAAAAGAGGAATATAGAAAACAAATAAATCAAATTATTATGCTTTTAGAAGGAAAGATCGAAAAAATTGTGAATGAATTGGATAAACAAATTCAAGAAAAAGCTTCAAAACAAGAATATGAAGAAGCAGCATTTTTACGAGATAAGAAAATTGCGATAGAAAGAATATCTCAAAAACAAAAAGTATCTAATATTACAGAAAATGATATAGATGTAATTGGTTTAGCAAAGAATGAGCTTAGCGTATGTATTGAAATATTTTTTGTTAGAAAAAGTAAAATGATTGGTAGAGAGCATTATTTTTTTGATGACTTAACAGATGTTTCAAATGAAGAGATTTTATCTAGTTTTGTAAAACAGTACTATATGAACAAAGAAGAAATACCACATCGAATTATGTTAAAAGAAGAAATTGAAGATAAAGAAATTATAGAACAATATTTAACGGAAAAAGTAGGAAGAAAAGTAGAATTGAAATCACCTCAAAAAGGAGAAAAATTGCGTTTTGTAGAAATGGCAGAAAAAAATGCTAAAGTAACCTTAGAAAATAGATCAAATGATAAGTTTGAGTTATTAATGGAATTAAAAGAAATAATGAACATGGATAAGATCCCAAGAAAAATAGAAACATTTGATATTTCTAATATTTCGGGAAATTATATGGTGGCAGGGATGTGTGTATTACAAGATGGAGAAATTAACCATAAACTTTCTAGAAGATTTAAAATAAAAACAGTTCTTACACAAGATGATCCTAAATGTATGGAAGAAGTAATATCAAGAAGATTAAAACATTCAATAGAATCAATTAATGGAGGTTTTGGAAAATTACCAGATGCGATATTTGTAGATGGTGGAATTACACAAGAAAGAGCAGCAAGAAAAGCAATTAATCAATATGGATTACACATACCAGTGTATGGAATGGTAAAAAATGATAAACATAGAACACGAGCATTAATAGATGAAAATAGAAAAGAACAGGAACTTTCAGAAAAGTTAATGAATTTAATTACAAATTTTCAAGATGAAGTGCATAAAACAGCTATTGAATATCATAGGAAAATACGTGATAAAGAAATTACAAAATCAGTATTAGATAATATTTCAGGAATAGGTGAAGTTAAGAAAAGAGAGTTACTGAAACGATTTGGAAGTGTAGAAAAAATTGGTCAGTCAAGTATAAAAGATTTGACAAAAATAAAAGGAATAAATGAAAAATTAGCAAAAAATATCATAGAAACAATAAAAAAAGTGTGAAATTAGTTGAAAATACACTAAAATTTATGATATTATTATAGGTAATATTTATCATATTTCATAAATCTTATGCATATATTATTTACAGGAATAATATTAAGGGGGAAGTTATTTATGGAATATGCAAAAGATGAAGTGTTTAGTATTCGATATAATGAAAAGAAGGACAGGTTAGAGTATTCTTTTTTAAGAAGAGTGTGGAGGCGAATATTAAATAATAAATTTCTAACATTGTTAATTACAATGGGAATAATATTTAGCATTTTTAATTTTACATTAGTTTTTTGGTTTTTTGAAGTATTAAGTACAATATAATAAGATGAAGGATTTGTTATGGAAATAATTTTGGAAAAAGAAATGAAGTCTTTAGAGGAAGAAAAAGTAGTACAATCAAGACAAGCAGAGATAATTATTGTAATTGGAGCAAAAGACGATGATAAGACGAAGCAACTATATGAAGCAAAAGTAAAATATTGTAATAATGTAATGGTAGTAGAAACTATAGAGGATTTATATTTAAATTACATAAGTAGATTTAAAAAAGTTGGAATCATTGCAACAGAAAATGCATCTAAAAATTTTGTAAATAAAGTTATAGAAATATTAAAAAATACAGAAACAGAGGATTACATATATGAAAATAGCAGATAGTTGGAAAGATTATGAAATATTGGATATGGCAAATGGAGAAAAGTTAGAAAGATGGAAAGATGTAATTCTAGTTAGACCAGATCCACAAATTATTTGGCATAAAAAAACTTATCCACAAAAGTGGAAACAAGCAAATGCAACATATAATAGAAGCAAAACTGGTGGAGGAAGCTGGAGTTATAATAAAAAAATACCACAAAGTTGGAAGGTCCAATATAAAAATTTAATATTTAATATAAAACCAATGGGATTTAAGCACACTGGTTTGTTTCCTGAACAAGCTGTAAATTGGGATTGGATGATAGAAAAAATAAAGAAAGAAAAAAGAGAAATTAAAGTATTAAATTTATTTGCGTATACAGGAGGTGCGACTGTTGCATGCTTGTCAGCAGGAGCAAGTGTTTGTCATGTGGATAGTTCTAAAGGTATGGTTACATGGGCAAAAGAGAATGTAACATCATCAGGTTTAGAAAAAATGTCAGTTAGATATATAGTAGATGATGTTGTAAAATTTGTATCAAGAGAAATACGACGAGGAAATAAGTACGATGCAATTATTATGGATCCTCCATCTTATGGAAGGGGAACAAATGGTGAAGTATGGCAATTCGAAGAAAATATATATGATTTGGTAAATTTATGTGTAAAGGTATTATCAGATAATCCGTTGTTCTTTTTGATTAATTCATATACAACAGGAATATCAGCAAAGGTATTAGAAAATATTTTAAGGCTTAATATAGAACAAAATTTAAGAGGAAAATTTGAATCAGGAGAAATAGGATTACCAGTAAAGAATAGTAAATTAGTATTACCATGTGGAATATATGGACGTTGGGAGAAATAAAATGAGTAATTTAAAGGTGCTATACGAAGATAATCATATAATAGTTGTAGAAAAAATTCCAAACATTCCCTCACAAGCAGATAAAACAAATGATATAGATATGCTTACAATAGTAAAGCAGTATATAAAAGAAAAATATCATAAACCAGGAGATGTATATTTAGGATTAATACATAGATTAGATAGACCTGTTGGAGGTGTTATGGTATTTGCAAGAACATCAAAGGCAGCGGCTAGACTTAGTGAAGAAGTAAGAAATAAAGTTTTTAAAAAACAGTATTTAGCAATTGTAGATGGAAAGTTAGAAGAAGATAAAAATATTTTTGAAGATTATTTAATAAAAAATGAAAGAAATAATATTAGTAAGGTAGTAAATAAACAAACAAAAAATGCAAAACTTGCAAAATTAGATTATGAGTTATTAACTTATGTAAAAGAAATAAATTTATCTGTCGTTAAAATAAATTTACATACAGGCAGACACCATCAAATTCGTGTTCAATTTGCAAGTAGGAATCATAGTTTATATGGAGATCAAAAATATGGAACAAGAGGGAGAGGTAAACAGATTTGCTTATGGGCATATAGCTTAACTTTAATTCATCCGATAACCAAAAAAGAACTAACATTTAAAAGTGTACCAGATAAGATTGGAAGTTGGAAAATATTAGAAAATATAAATATTTGTTAGAAATACACTTAAAAATAAGTGTATTTTTTTCGTATACAACAGGTTAATTTTCGTATGTTATGAATTTATAAAATGAGAAAAAATATATACAAAAATGAAAAAACGAAATTTCATATATAAAAATCAACGTTATATAAATAAAAACGAAAAAAGGACAAAATAAATTATAAAATTGCCTCATAGAAAAGAGTTAAGAAAGAGGCAAAAAA
>CANQZT010000089.1 GCA_947628335.1 uncultured Clostridia bacterium
GTTTTTTGGTTAAAATCAAATTTTGTAATTTGCTTATCTCCTACCTCACTAACTGTTGTTCCAGATTTATCTTTTACAGTTATCTTCGATACTACTTTAGTTAATTTTAAGTCAAACTTTTGACTTTCAACAAGACCTAAGTCTATATTAGTTATATTTCTATCTGTCATTTTTATTGTATTTGTTGCAGCAACATTTGTTGTCTCTCCATTTTGTTGCATTTTCATTGAAACAGCATCCGAGTTACTCGTTTCTGGTACACCTTCTGCTTGATAAGAAGTAATACTATATTTTGCTAAATCATATTTATAAATAACAATGTAATTTCCACTCTCTAAGTTTGCAAACATATATCCACCGTCATCACCAGTTCTTACGATTTTCTCATTTCCTGTTACAGTATCTTTTACAATTTGTCCATTGTCTGCATTTACTAGTATAACCTCAACTCCTGGCAATTTATCTTCTTCATCATCTCTACTACCATTTCTATTAATATCTTCCCACACAACTCCTGATATATAGTGTGTTCCTGAAACTACTCCACCTGTTGTTGGATCTGAAGTTGTTCCACCAATTGCCGATATTTTGTGTTTAACTTCATTTGATGTTTTTTCTTCTATTCTATCACTACTAACTTTAACCACATTTGAAATTTCTTTTTCTTTTGAACCATCTGTTATTTCATTTACTTTTGTTTGTATTGTAACTGTTACTGACTCTCCTTCTTTAAGTGCTTCTACTGGAATTGATATTTTATTTTTTGAATATGCATTTGAAGTATATTTTTGATTATTATATTCATATGAAGCTCCCTCATATGATAATTCTGTTGGTAATTCGTCTGTTATTGTTATATCACCAGTTGTTGAACATCCTGTATTTTTTATTACAACTTGATAATTTATAACATCTCCTACAACAACCGAATTATTTTCTATGCTTGATAGTGATATTTCTATGTTAGGTTTTTCTATACTTATAATTGATTCCCTTGTGTCTATAGTTCTATCTCCTACAGTTATTGACATTTTATTTTTTGCTTCTTTTTTATATTCATGTTCACCTAAACTATCAACTTTTACATTTACTGCTACTGTTCTTTCTCCATTGCTTCCTAATGAATTCATTTTCCATGTAACTGTACGTGTTTTTTCATCATATGTTCCCTCTCCTGTTGCACTCACAAATGAAAGTCCTTCTGGCAAAACATCAGTTATAACAATATTTTCCATTTCTTTAGATGTAACATTTTTAAATCTCATTTCATAGAAGAAAGTTGAATTTTCATATTTTTCGTACTCTTCTGAAAGAGGTCCTACATTTAATTCTGTACTAATAAATCCTTCTGTTACTTTATTTTCTAATTTATTTGAACTAAATACTGTATCTACACCATCTATTGTAATTGTATTAGTTGCTGTTAGTATTCTCTCTATTACTTCATTAGTGTCACCATTTATATCTAAAGGATTTACAGATACTTGATATTTTAACTCTGTTGTTTTTCCTGCTGGTAAACTTTTTAGTGTTGAAACAAAATCTCTTATGTCTGGGTCTGTAATACGGTTAGTACCTTCTTCTGTTCCCTCTGCACCTTTTACATATGTATATGTAGTTCCTTCTGGTACTACACAATGTGCTGAAAGGTTTTCTACGTCTATGTTTCCTACATTTTTTACTGTCATTTTATATGTTATGATACTTCCCTCTTGTATTTCTGCCCCATTTTGTATACCTTCAATTTCTAAGTTTACCTCTAGTTCAGGTCCTTTTCCTGTTGTTAATCCTGCAATTGTTGCTACTGCTTTATCTTGCATAGTTGAGTTTTTTGTCTTATTGTCGAAATATACTGTATAATTTTCATATGTTTCTCTGTTATGATTTAGTCCTTCTGGTATATTTATGTTGTAACTTAAAGCTACATCATCACCTGTATTCATCTCATAATCATTTAATACAACTAAATATGATTTTGTATTGTCTGTAATTTCTGTTCCCCATGCATTTCCGTGCATCATTTAAGTTTTGTGTAGCACTACCATTATCACTATAATAAATTGTCGCATTTTTTCCTTCTGGTAGTGTAAAGTTTGTAATGTTTGTTGTTAGGTTTGATCCTAAATCATTTCCTGATTCTGTTTCTGTGTTTCCTTCAAATGGTATTCTTCCTAATATACGTACGTTATCAATTGGATTGTTATAATTATTTATTATGTCCATTTTTACTGTTGCACTTCTTGCTTCACTTTGTACATCCAATGTTCCTGTTTCTTTTTCTCCACTTACAGATGTTATTCTTTCATTTTTATTGTTATATCCTTCTATTCCATTTGTTGTAACAATTCCTACTGGTGCAATTGCTTTTATATCTGTTTGTGTATAGCCTTTATTTGTTCCAGTTAATTCATTTTCATACTTTGTAACTAATTCATTTGTTACATAAACTATCATTTGGTCTTGTGTTGTTGGAGTTAACTTATCAAGTGTAATATCTGCATTAATAATTATATTTGCACCTTTTGCTAATTGATCTTCATTATATTTTGTATCTTCTCCTGATACTTGTACTTGTATTATTGTATATCCATCGTTATTTACATATGTTTTATAATCTTTTATTGTTAGTTCTGAATCAAATAGTAAATTAATATCTTTTATTGTTAATTCTTTAACATATTTTGGTAATATAATTTCTACTATAGGATTTTTGTAAAGGTCACATGTTATGTCGCTTGTTTTTAGTATTACTTTTAATTCTACATTTTCATTTGTAACAATTGTTGATAATTCTTTATTTACTGATGCTTCTACTTTTGTTACTGGTGCAATAAGTGTTACATCTTTTGTAGAAACTGCTTTTGCAATTACGTTATTTGCATACACTACATTTGCTTCATTTTTTAATTCTAAGATTTTCATATTTTCTATTTGATCTTTGCTATAATCTGTTTGTCCTTTTAAGCTTTTAATATGTTTTATTTTTAATGTTCCTTCTTCTTGTGGTTTACTTGTTATTACTTTTACGCTATTTGTTTCTCCTGTATAGTTATATATGTAATATCCATCGCTTGATATTTCAGATGTTTTTGAAATAGTTGTAAGTTCTGCTCCGTTTGCATCATATATTTTTATTGTTCCATCTTCACCTAATACTTTGTCAAAACTTTCTTTTGAAATCATTGTTGTTTTATAGTATGCATAATTTGATGTTCCAAGTTGTGTTGGATAGACTTCACCATTTTCTGTAATAAATGTATCTGATGCACATTCTATTTCAACTTTGTCTGTTAATTTTGTGTATGCTACTTTTACTTCTAAATCTTCTATATATTCTGTTTCTTTATCTGTTTTTGTGTATAAATTTCCTTTGCTTATTACATCTTGTGCAATTATTTGTGTTTCTACTATATTTCCTTTTTGTTCTTTTTCTTCTATATTTAATGTATTAGTATTTTTTACTTCTGTTTGTACATTGTTATATGCTGTAATAACTGCATCTACTATTTGCTCTGTTTGTACTTCTTCCATTTTTTCAGCATATTTATATGTTATTACATAATCATCTAATACATTTTTGTTCCATGATACTTTTCCTTCATTTTCTGTATTTTCAACTAATATTGTTATTATTCCAGTATTTATATCATATGTCCAGTTGTTTTCATTAAATGCTTCTATCTCATTATTATTTGTAGCTTTTGTTGAATTTGTTGTCACTATTACTTCTTCTGGTTTTTCTCCATTTATTTCTGGAACTTTTACTGTAATTTTTGTTTGTTTAATTGGTAGTGCATTATTTTCTAATCCAGTTTTTATTTGTGTTTGTAATATTGTTCCTGTTTCATCACCTATACTATATGGTATAAAAGCTTTTGTTTCTTGGTTTAGACTTGCTACTACTTCTTTTCCCCATTCTACTCTTGTAAGGATTGTTTTCTCAATTGAGTTTGTCTTTCCTTCAGTATCCACATAACTTCCAGATAATTTTACATCTGATATTTTATTAAAATTCGATAAATCAAATACATCTTGAACGTCACTTGATATTGGTATTTCTAACACTACTTGTGTTCCATTATTTATTTGCTTTAATGCAATTTCATTCTTTTCTTCGCTTATACTTTCTATTGTATCTGGCAATTCTTGAATATTTTTTATTTTGTAGTTTGATGCCTCATTATCCTCACCTTGTATTGTTATTTTTGCATTTTTTAAATATCCTTTTTTTACTGTAATACCAAGATATATATTTGTTTCTTGATTATCTATATCTAGCGATATCTCATGTGTTTTATTTTTGTTTTCTTGCATAAAATACGCATCAAATTCAATATTTCCATCTTTTAATCCAGTGTCTTGATTTTCTAATGTATCAGTTGCATATGTTTTTGATGCATACACACCTAACATTACAAAATTTGTGAACGTTAAAATGACTGCTAATATTGTTGCTAATACCTTTGTTAATAATTTTTGATTCATCGTAAACTCCTCCCAACTTTTTCATTCTACACTCATAATTCTTATTATACGCTCTTTTTCGGCATTTTTCAAGTATTTATTATAAAATTTCAACATTTTATGTAAAATATTTTGACATTTTTTGGGCAAATTTCATACCTATATATCATACTACTCTTTTTTAATTCTTTTTCAAGTATTGCTTTTTCTTTTTATATTGTTACTCATTGTATTTTTCCTACGGAAATAGTCACTTTTTATCATTTTTTGTTTTTGTTAATTTTTTATTAATTTTTCATTACAAAAATTGCTAATTTTCTTAGAATTATATAGGTATTTAAGTCTTTTAGCTGTTACTATTTTTTGCTATTGTAATTTTTGCAATGCAAAAAATGAAGTAGTCACTTTAACTACTCCACAAATTTTTTCTATTTAGTTACTATTATAATAATTATTTATATAATCTTCAACTAATACAATTAATTCTTCTGCTGTTTTTATTTGTTGCTCTGTTTTTTCTAAAGATGGCTCATACTATTACTGTTTCATTATACATTGAGCAGAACAACTCCTTCCTTCTGAACGTTTTTATAAAATGGTACAATATTTACATTAGAATTATATTTTTCTATATTTTTTATTACTGGTGACAAAATAATCCCTGTATTTAATTCAATATTATAGGCTATATCCGAAATTTTATCTCTATAATCTTCAATTTCTTTAAAAGATAAATCAGTTAAAATCATTATATCAACATCAGACTGTTTAGTATAATCCCCTCTTGCATAAGATCCATACAAAATAACTTTTTTTAATCTTTTTTTCAACAGTTGTTGTACTGCATCAATAAATTTTTGAATTTCTTCATTTACATTTTTAGGCATTTATATTTCTCTCCATTTTTCTATAACATAATTTCTTTGTATTTATAATATCATAATTTTTAATAATTTCATATATCTATTTAATATTTTTTAAAACTATTTGCTATAATGTTTTTTGTAACTTTTTTTGTTTTGTTGCATATATTATATGTGTAGTAGTTTATCTTAAGAGGAGGTATTAATATGGACCCTGATTTTATGAATAATTTAAAGAATATGATAAATAATTCCAACTCAAATAATGAAAATAATTCTAACCCAATCAATCCAGAAATGTTAAAAAATATTGTTGGTATGTTCAATCAAAACAATAATTCCTCTGATTCCTCTTCTGATAATGATAATTCTGCTAATACTCCTAATATTGATATTAATACAATTTTAAAAATAAAGACTATCATGGATAAAATGAATAGTAATAAAGATGATCCTCGTTCTAAATTATTGCTTTCTTTAAAACCATATCTAAAGGAAAGTAGAAAAAGCAAAGTTGATCAATATATTCAGTTGTTTAATATGGGAAAAATTATGGAAGCATTTAATCAAAATGGTGGTGAAAATATCAAATGATTTTTCGTTATCCAATTTTTGGTATGCCTTATTATAACAGATATTCTCGATATGGCTATCGCTATCCTTATACATATTCTGGCTCTACATATTCAAATTATAAAGAAAAAAATCCTAATGAAAATGTGAATCCTTCTTTTAATAATTTAAAATATAATGATAATAAAAATGATGATAAATATCAGTCTAATTCTGATAGTACAGAGAGTCCACTATTTCAATTGTTTGGAATTGATTTGTATTTTGATGATATTTTATTAGTATGCTTAATTTTATTTTTATACCAAGAAGGTGTAAAAGATGAAAGTTTATTTATGGCTTTAATTTTGCTACTATTTAGCTAAATTATTATATCCATTTATCCTTTTTTACTAGTAAAAGGACGATTACTAATCGCCCTTTTAAATTATATTGCAACTTTTAATTTGCTTTTTTACTTCTTCATCTTCTAAATCCGTCCAAACTACTTTATTTGATGCTATACTTCTTTTAACGTCTATTAATCT
>CANQZT010000090.1 GCA_947628335.1 uncultured Clostridia bacterium
AATACATTACCATCTAAATCTTGAATCTTTAAATTAGGAAAAGTCTTAATCATTTTCTCATCACTAAAATACTTATAAATAAATTTAGCTCTATTTTCATTATCATATATTTGCTTATATACATCATTAATTACATACTCTTTATTTGAAACATTCAAATTATATTCATAAACTTTTCTAACAATAAATGCTTTTAAAGCATACATTGTAATTAAAAAATCAAACAATAAAAATAAAGAAACAAGTATTGTAGTACTTTTTAAAAAAATAACTGACTTTTTAGCTTCTATTTTGTTAATCATTTTTTCTACTCTCGGATGAAAAGACGTCATGAAATATACAGCTAAAAATCCCCAAAAAAGAGAATAATATACACATATCCTTCCATTTATATTTAGTGGCATATTAGAATAATCCCACCATTTTACATTAAAAATTAGTTCTCCTACTAAGCTAACTACATATTCTACTATTGAACCTACTATAAAACCACCTACAAATAATTTATTAGTACTCTTATTAAAATACTGTAAAGATAAAATTAATACTACAGCCCCTAAACCATATATACCACAAAATGGACCATATAAAAAACTCTGTCTACTTTCCCATACTCCTTTGGTCATAATTCCATACAATGTTTCGACTATATATCCCATAATACTATAAATAATAAAATAAACTAATATTTTATATATACTTATTCCTAATATTGTAAATTCTTTCTTTTTCTCATTTTTTTCTACATTTGTTTTTGGTAAAACTTTCTCCATATATTTCTCCATTCAAATAAATTATTTCAGTTAAATAATATCACAAAGATAAAATCATATCAACTATTAATACTAATTTAATGTATATATATCAGTAGCATCTATTTCAATTTTTCTTTCAAGTTGTTCAAACAACTTTTGTATCGTAGAATTAAATCTTTCTTTACTACTTCCTCGATATTCTTTATTAAAATATCTATCTAGCATGCAATATAGTGTACTTACATATATATTTCTTTTACTTATAGGTATTCCACATTTATTTTCATAAACACTAATTAAATTTTCTATGTCTTCTGGAATTATAACATTTTCCAATAAAATACTTTGAAAAAATTTTCCTAAATCATCTTCAAAATAACTTTCTCTTATATTAGAAAAATCAATAAATCCTTTAAAATTTCCATCTTTAATCCTAATATTTCCCATATACAAGTCTGAATGTATTGGATATGTAGGCACATTATCTATTCCTATTCTTATAATTCGTTCTAAGTATTTATTAATTTCTTTTGAGTCACCATTACATTTATTTTTTATATACAATTCGATTAACCTTTGATAGTCCGTAATTTTTTCTATACTAATGGTAGTTTTATCAAAATCTTTTAATTTCATATGCATTTGAGCAATACTCTCAACAATATCATTTATTAATCGCTTTGATAATACTGGCGTATTATCACCATCTATAAACTCTTGAGCATAAAAAACCATATTACCATATTTACTCTGAAATATTTCTTTTCCATCTTGTATTAAAAATCTAGGTAATGGAATACCATTCTTTATTAGATAATTTTCTATATCTACTTCTGATTGAATTGCTAACATATTTGAAGTCGGAAAAAATTTAAAATAATATATTCCATTTTCTAATAATGCAGGTAATGAAAAAGTACCATTTCCATAATATATATTACCAATTTTATATGGTACAATTTTTTGTTCTTTAATCATCTTTAATGAATTTTCTTGTAAAATATTGCTCACTATTTTATCTCCTTTTTATAAACAGAGGGTGCCTGAATTACAGAACACCCTCAATTCGTACATATTACTCCAAGACTTTATTATCCGAAGAACTTTTCCATCATTTTCTCTTTGACTTCTTTTTCAATCTCCGGTCTAATTTCCTCTTTAATGTTTGCTCTTACTTCAGCTTCAACTTCAGGTCTAATTTCACTCTTGAGCTTTGCCTTTGCAGAACGTGCAGCTTCAGCCTCAATCTCCTCAATTCTTTTTGCCGTTCTTTCTTCAACTTCCTTTTCCAGATTAGCTTCAAGTTTTTTAAGCCGTTCTTTTAGCATTTCATTTTCTCTTTCGAGTTCTTTTTCGAGTGCAAAACTGCAATTACATGCACCACAATTAGAACCATCACAACTTGGCATATTCCATTCCTCCTTCATTTAAGATAGTTTTTATCATATACAGTATGACGGTTTTTATGATGTCACAAGTATAGTTTTTATTAATATCTTTATTGTGCATCTTGCAACCACCACCGCATATTTCTGCAATAGAACAACCTTCACATTTTTCAGGTAATGTATAATTGTATCCGATTTTATATGCTTTTTGTACTCTTAAAGCTTGGATAATATCATCACAAGAAAAAACGTTGCAAATAGGTTCTTCATTAACAAGTGTCTGGCAAGGATAGATACATCCATCTACCCCTACGGTAATCAGCTTTTCGCCTGCCGTACAACCTTCATAATTAGTATCGATTTTTATGTTGTTAAACTTAAATCGATGATAGATGTCAAAATGATTAGCTCCGAGAACGCTTATCACTTGCTTCATTTTATCGCAAATGATATCATAATCAATTTCGCCACAGAAAAAATGGTCAAGGTAAACTCCCCACCCCAAATTTCTCTGAGAAATCCATTTTGCTAAAACATCTACATCCCCAAAACTATTAGCATCTATAACAGTTGAAATGTCGATATTTTTAATACCAATTCCCAGTAACTTGTCAATGTTTGCTTTAACAATTTCTGCTGAACTTTGCCCATTCATAAAAGGTTTGGAATAGGAATAACCATCTAAGGAAATCCCAAATCCTATTCTGTCTTTGTGCTTTTCGAAGAAATTCAACATATCATCGGTCAATATGGTCAAGTTGGTAATAATACTAACAAACCCTTTTGAACCACAATTAGTAAGAAAATCTTCAACAAAGCTTTCCCACTCGTAAAAAACAAGTGTAGGTTCTCCTCCTGCAAGCCGATATACTACAAAATCGAGTTGTCCTCTGTCTAGCATTCCTAAGAATGTACTGTTTATTTTGTCATAGGTTTCTTTTGACATTTTTTTGTCATTCCATTTGACATAACAGTATGGACACCGTAGGTTACACTGATTAGTAGTAAATATCCATGGTGATATGTACTTCATTTTTTTACCTCCTGTCAATATTTTTTTGATGTATTCCTATGTTGTAAAACAGGAATCATAAAATACCTAAAATTGGCATTTGCATGGTAATTATATCATGTTTTTATGTAAATTTCAATAACATCATGAAGAATTTAATCGCATGTGAAGTGAAAATTTATCTGATTTCATTTTTATATTTTTCTTGTTTGCTTTGTTCTAAAGATTCTCTGATTTTATATACATCATATATTACAACCTTTAATCCTTCTTTTTCTCTAATCTGCTCTATTTGTTTCATAATTTCATTAGTTTGTTTTGAATTAGAGCTATCTATTGTTGCAAATACATAGCTTGCTTTAGTTTCAAATTCCATCATTCTTCTGTGCATAACAATTTCTGATTGTCCCTTTGCTTTTAGTAGTTCTGAAAAAGATGCACTCATTTCTCTAAATTCATTTTCTTCATCATATTCTAAATTATTAATTCCCTTATTAGTTGTTTTATAACTATCCGAAGATATTGCAATAGCTTCTGGTATTAATGTTTCTTTATTAAATCCTATTCCAATTATTCCAACGTATGAAGAGTTAATAAATTCCTTCCCCTCAAATACAGATGCAGATATCTGATTACTTGTATCTGAATGATATCTATCCAATCCTAAAGAATCAGTATATGATGTTCCTCTTCCATCTGTTGTATAATTTACTTTGTATTGGTCAAGATTTACATCTACTTGATTTATAAGTTTGTTCAGTCTTTTTTGTTCTTCAACGGTTAATTCTTCACTATTATTTCCATTTGTTCTTTCTGAAATAATTTTTTCTTTAATTTTGCTAATCTCAGTTTCTCTAAATTTTTCTGGACTTCTTATAAATCGATGAATTAATTGAGGTCTTAAATCTTTATAATTCTCTATAACTGTAAGATCTTCTCTAGGCTCATATAAATTATCAATCAGGTCTTGTCTATATAACACCTCATAATCTCTATAAATATCCTCTAATTCAGAAATATTTTCATCTATATCTTTTTCTATTGCATCTAATCTTACTAATAATTGTTCAGATTCTTTCCCACTTATCCCTTGCAATCTTTGTTTTAAAATACTCATCTCATCTATTTTTCTTAACTGATTATTTGATAAACTTTTATGTAGTAAATATTTCTTTCTTCTATCGTCTAAATCGCTAGTATCAGAATTATTCATATCATATAAAATAAAATCAAAATTATTTTTTATATCATCCTTTGAATATATTCCAATTGTTTTTATTAAATATTCTGCTATTACTTTAGGTTTAGAATAGTTATCATTTGTTGTATCACCATTTAAAACCTTTTCAAAATCATCAACTAATTTTTCTTCATTTATGTCTTTTGATAAATCTTTAATGGTAGAATTTCCAACTTTTATTCTTTCTGCAAATGTATTTTTACGTTTATTATTATTTACAATATATTCCGTAAAATGTGATTTCAGATCTTGTATTAATTCTTGATTTTCTTTTGAAAAAGCATCTATATTTAATCCTTTTATTGACTCATAATAAAAATCATTAAATATATATTTTCCAGTAACATTACCTATTAATAATATACTTGCATAAATACTTCTTCCTTTTGCTTTCAAATAATCTTTTATATTATTTGAAAAGTCTCCTTGACTTCTACTTTTTCTAATAATATGAAAAATCTCTTTTTCGTTTGAATCTTTACTCCTACTTATTAATACATCAGAAAAGCTTTTATCAATATTAAATTCTTTAAATTTTCTTCCATATTTTATATTATATACTACTTTTTTAAAAAATTTTTTTGAATTCTCTACAACAGTAATTTCATTCACTACTTTATCTCCTTTGTGACCTATTAAAATATATAATTTACTTTTTAACATTACATTATTTAACAAGTTATCTTTCTTTGTATTCCTAATCCATCTCCGTTACAAGTTAATGTTTCAACCCTTTTCTTAGTTCTTTTAGGTGTAGTAGTTATTTTTAAAGATTCTTTAAAACTTTCTTTTTTATCTTCATTTACAATAATTTTAGGTTCTTCTAATTTTTTAATTTTATCTTGTTTAGTAAATATATTTTTCATAAACAAAATTATTTTTCTTATAATATTCATCTTTCTTGTCCCTCCTCAGCTACTATTTTACCAGAACTCCTTGATAAATCTATCTCTTCTTTTTTTTGTTCTTTAGTTTCCCATGGTCTAATTCCGTTTATACTTTTTTAAATCTTCTTCATAACATTCAAATTGTTCTATAAATTCCTCTTGTGCTAATCCTACAAATTGGCCTTCATCTTTATTAGCAAAGTAAAATTTCTTTCCTAATTCATCTGAATCAATATAAACAAACATAATTGGTCTTTTTCCCTCATCTTTTCTATTATAGACTCTGTCTACAACACATTTATTAAATTTTAAATTCTCATTACTTAATAGCACATCACTTAAAATACTCATACTCGAATTTTGACATGTTGCAAATTCAGGACAAGTCTGTCTTAGTAATAAAAATTGTTTATTAATATTTTGCTCCGGGTGATTGGCATAAATTTCATCTACTAGTTTTGATTTTTCTAGTAAATCTTTTATTGGAAATTGCCCCTCTTTATCTGCCAAACCTACACTTGTAAATAACTTTCTCAAACTTTGTTCATCTAAATTTAAGGTTGCATCTTTCAACTGTTCATCATTTTTATGACATTTATGGTCTTTGCCTTCAATATCAATATCGTTTTTTCTTGCTTGTTCATAATTTATACAAAAATTATCAGGTCTTCCACCAAATCTATGTCTTGTTAAATTCCAAGTTGGATCTAGTATAGTATTCCCTTTGGCAATTTCTCCATTTGCAAGAGGAAGTTCAATATCTTTAATTTTTAAAAATGCATGTGTGCCACTACTTATAATTTCACTTTCTATACCAACTCTATTAAACATATATTGTTCTACTTTAGCTATTCCATTACAAACTCCATAACCAGAACTAATTATTTTCCACAAAGCCCTACAATCTTCAACATCAAACACTTCTGTGTCAAAATCAGGACTATAACTTATTTTTTTACCTATCGCATTATCTATTACTGCCATTTTTTGTGCTTTTGAATATTCTGGATTTAGATTATCAATTATTGACTTTATCCATTCTTCTGCTTCTTTATATGCACTAGCAGTTGAAATTTGCTCAACATAATTATTCAATTTACTAACTACTCGTAAATTTGGACAAATATCACAAAG
>CANQZT010000091.1 GCA_947628335.1 uncultured Clostridia bacterium
ATATCTGCATCTACTTTTTTTGCAAGTTCTAATGCAAGTTTAAATGCCTTAGGATCTTCTGGATTTGGATAATCTACCGTTGGGAAATTACCATCTGGTTGTTCCTGTTCTGGTACTACAAATATATTTGAAAATCCTAATTTTGTTAATATTCTTTTTACTGGTTTGGCCCCTGTTCCATGTAATGGAGTATATACTATTTTCAAATCTTTTTCTGTTTCTTTTATTATCTCTTTATTATATGATAGTTTTTCTAATTCTTCTATATATGGTGCATCTATTTCTTCAAGTACTGTATTATATAATCCTCTTTTTATTGCTTCTTCTTTATCGATTGTTTTTATCTCAGCATAATCTTCTATTTTATTGACTTCGTCTATAATTTCCACATCTATTGGTGGTACTATTTGCGCTCCATCTTCCCAATATACTTTGTATCCATTATATTTTGGAGGATTGTGACTCGCTGTTATCATTATACCAGCTATGCATTTAAGTTTTCTCGTTGCATAAGATAGCTCAGGTACTGGTCTTAATTCTTCAAATATGTACGTTTTTATTCCATTAGCATTTAGTATTAATGCTGTTTGTTCACTGAATTCCTTTGACATTCTTCTTGAGTCGTAACTTATTACAACTCCTTTTTTTTCTTCTTGTTTTTTTATAATGTAATTTGCAAGTCCTTGTGTTGCTTTTCCTACTGTATATTTGTTCATTCTGTTTGTTCCAATTCCTATTATTCCTCTTAAACCACCTGTACCAAATTCTAAGTCTTTATAAAAACGATCTTCTATTTCTGCTTTATCGTCTTTAATTGATTCTAATTCTTTTTTTGTTTCTTCATCAAAAATTTTATTTGTACACCACTGTTCATATTTTTTATAATATTCTTCCATGAACATCCTCCTTATTTTTTATATAATCCATATATAATTTTCCTGCTGTGTACGGACTGTCTACTCCTTCTGCGTTTTTTACTGGAGCAAATTCTTCTTCTCTTTTTACTCTTAATATTGCCATGTCATTTAATTTTTCAAAAGCATCAAATATAAATGATTCGAATTTGTATGCATTTGGTTCTGTTGGTACAACAATTACTCCATTTTTATCTATATATTTTGCTTTTTTAAATGCACTATGATATGGTAATTTATTTGTTGCTATTTCTTCTAATGCTTTTTTATTGAACAGATTACATAATATATGTGATTCTCCATATACTAATTCACCATTTTCATCTATTTTTTCTGCCATCTCATTAGAAATTTCTGTATATTCTATTACACTTGGCTTGTTATTTTTTTTGCAAAATACTCCTACTTTTTCTTTAGGATTTACTTTTACTACTGATTTGCCAGCAGCAAGACATTTTTTATCTATTGCAATTCCTGTTAATAATGGATCTACCATTTTTGCAAGTACATTGTCAACTCCTGCAATAAATATCCATTCAATACCTCTTTGTTTCATATCATCTAGTATACCTTCTTTTTTCATAGCTTCAAATATACCACCATGACCATCTGCTGCTTCTTTTACCATTCCTTGCTCATCTACTAAAATTTTACCATTTGTGTCTATCATAGGAAGCTCATTTTGTATGAAAAATTTTACATTTTCTTCTCCCATATCAAAATAGTTATGTCTTTTAAAGAATTTTTCTGTTTGTTTATTATTTTCTCTGCTAGTCATTATATACCATGGAATAATAACATCATACTCTTTTCTTGCTTCTTTTATTGTTTCTGAAAGAAGTGTAAATAATGGCTTTTTTTCTCCAACTTCTAATTCAAATGTTCCTTTTGGTCCATTATGCCCAAGTCTTGTTCCTTGACCTCCAGCCATTGTTACTACTGCATATTTGCCTTCTTTAATTATTTTTATTCCTTCATTTTCATATTTTTCTTTTTCCTCTTTTTTTAATTTCTGCTTATCTATATATGAAAGTGGAGCAATTTTATAATTTGTGAAGTCATTTTTTGTTTTTGTTTGTTTATATAATTTTTCTATTTGTTCATAGTCTATTTTTAATATTTGATCTAATAATCGCTCTTTATGTTCTTCATTTAATTTATCGTAGCACATTAATAATTGTTCTTGATTATATTTCTTTAGTAATTCTTTTGCTTTTTCATATTTTTCATTCATATTCACATCTTCCTTTTTTTTATAGTTATTATTAATTGCTTGCTCGCTTATATATTATACCATAATATAAAATAAGTCAATTAAAAAAAAAATTTATATTAAAAACAATATATTAAAAATAAAAAGATATTATACTAGTATAATATCTTTTTATTTTTTTATTTTACTATTGCTTCGTCTAAATTTTTACTTTCTACTTCTGTATTTATTTTTAGATTTTTGTATATGTTCATTCCTGTTCCTGCTGGTATTAATTTTCCTATAATTACATTTTCTTTTAATCCTATTAGTGGATCTACTTTTCCTTTTATTGCCGCTTCTGTTAATACTCTTGTTGTTTCTTGGAATGATGCTGCAGATAAGAATGACTCTGTTGCAAGTGATGCTTTTGTAATTCCTAATAATACTCTTTTTCCTTCTGCTGGTTGTTTTCCTTCTTCTATAGCTTGTTGATTTTTTTCTTCAAATTCGTACATATCTACTAATGAACCTGCAAACATGTCTGTATCTTTGTTGTCTTCTACTCTTACTTTCTTAAGCATTTGTCTTCCTATTACTTCGATGTGCTTATCGTTTATATCAACACCTTGGTTTCTATACACTTTTTGTACTTCTTGAATTAAGTACTCATATACTCCTTCTGGACCATTTACAGCCAAAATTTCATTTGGATTTACTGATCCTTCTGTTATTTGCTCTCCTGCTTCTAATTTGTCTCCTTCTTTTACACGAAGTTTTGATCCAAATGGTATTGTGTATGTTTTTGAGTCATCTTTTCCTGTTACTGTAACTTCTTTCTTCTTCTTTTCTTCTGATATTTTTACTGTTCCTGCTATTTCTGTTATAATTGCAAGTCCTTTTGGTTTTCTTGCTTCGAATAGTTCTTCAACTCTAGGAAGACCTTGTGTGATATCTCCTCCTGCAACTCCTCCTTGGTGGAAAGTTCTCATTGTAAGCTGTGTTCCTGGTTCACCAATTGATTGTGCAGCAATTATTCCTACAGCCTCACCTATATTTACTTCTTCACGTGTTGCAAGCCCCATTCCATAGCATTTTGCACATACACCATGTTTTGAATGACATCCTAATGCAGAACGTACTTTTACTTTTGTAAATCCTGCTGATACTATTTTTTCTGCTATATCTTCTGTAATCATTGTGTTTGTATCTACTATTATTTCTTTTGTTTTTGGATCTATAATATCTTCTAGTGGATATCTTCCCTCTAATCTTTCTTGAAGTTTTTCTATTACTTGATTTCCATCTTTTATATCACGAACTTCAATTCCTTCCTTAGTTCCACAATCATGTTCTCTTACTATTATATCTTGTGAAACATCTACAAGTCTCCTTGTTAAATATCCTGAGTCTGCTGTTCTTAAAGCTGTATCTGCTAGTCCTTTTCTTCCTCCATGACTTGATACGAAATATTCAAGAGGATCTAGACCTTCTCTAAATGATGAACGAATTGGTATTTCTACAGCTTTTCCTGATGTATTTGCCATAAGACCACGCATACCTGCTACTTGACGTAATTGGTTCATATTTCCACGAGCTCCTGATTTTATCATCATGTATATTGGATTTAGTTCATCAAAGTTCTCTTGCATTGCATCAGATACATCATTGGTTGCTTTTTCCCATACTTTAATAACTGATTCATATCTTTCTTCTTCTGTTATTAATCCACGTTTATATTGTTTTGCAATGTTTTCTACTTCTAATTCTGCTTTTTCTAGTATATCTTTTTTCTCTTCTGGTATTATAATGTCCTTTGTACTAACTGTTATTGCTCCTTTTGTTGAGTATTTATATCCTGTTGATTTTATATAGTCTAATAATTCTGCTGTTCTAGATAGACCATGTACATTAATACATTTTGCAACTATTGTTCCTAAATTTTTCTTTATAACTGGGAAATTTATTTCTAATTCAAATAAGTTTTCTGGATTTGTTCTATCTACAAATCCCAAGTCTTGTGGTATACCTTGGTTGTATATTACTCTTCCTACTGTTGTTAAAACTTTCTTTGATTTTATTTCTCCATCTATTTCTTTGAACATTTTAATATATACTTCAGCATGTAAACCAACGTCTCCATTTTCATATGCTATTATTGCTTCGTCTACATCCTTAAAGTATGAACCTTCACCAATTTCTCCTTTTACTATCATTGTTAGATAATAACTTCCTAAAATCATATCTTGTGTTGGTACTGTAACTGGCTTTCCATCTTGTGGTTTTAATAGGTTGTTTGCAGATAACATTAAGTATCTTGCTTCTGCTTGTGCTTCAGGAGATAATGGTACATGCACTGCCATTTGATCTCCATCGAAGTCAGCATTGAATGCTGTACATACAAGTGGGTGTAATTTTATTGCTCTTCCTTCTACTAATACTGGCTCGAAAGCTTGAATTCCAAGTCTGTGCAATGTTGGTGCACGGTTTAGCATAACTGGATGATCTTTTATTACTTCTTCTAATATATCCCATACTTCTGGTCTTAATTTTTCTACCATTCTTTTTGCATTTTTAATATTGTGAGCAATTCCTCTTCCAACAAGTTCTTTCATTACAAAAGGTTTAAATAATTCTACTGCCATTTCTTTTGGAAGACCACATTGATATATTTTTAGTTCTGGTCCTACTACTATAACTGAACGACCTGAATAATCAACACGTTTTCCAAGTAAGTTTTGACGGAAACGTCCTTGTTTTCCTTTTAATAAATCTGATAATGATTTTAATGGTCTATTTCCTGCTCCTGTAACTGGTCTTCCTCTTCTTCCATTATCAATTAAAGCATCTACCGATTCTTGTAACATTCTTTTTTCGTTTCTTACTATTATTTCAGGTGCTCCTAATTCTAATAGTCTTTTTAAACGATTATTTCTATTTATGACTCTTCTATATAAATCATTTAAATCACTTGTTGCAAATCTTCCTCCGTCTAATTGTACCATTGGTCTTAACTCAGGTGGAATAACAGGAACAACATTCATAATCATCCACTCTGGTTTATTTCCAGAAATTCTAAATGATTCCACAGTATCTAATCTTTTTATTAATTTTACTTTCTTTTGTTCACTTGCTGTTGATAGTTCTTTTTTTAATTTTGCAGATATTTTTTCTACATCTACTTGCTTTAATAATTTTTCTATGGCTTCTGCTCCCATTTCTGCTTTGAAGCTTCCTTTTCCGTATTTTTCTACTGCTTCATTATATTCTTTTTCTGTTAACACTTGATTTTTTATTAAACCTGATGTTCCTTTATCTGTAACTATGTATGAAGCAAAATAAATTACTTTTTCTAGGCTTCTTGGAGAAATATCTAGTAATAGTGCTATCCTACTAGGTATCCCTTTAAAATACCAAATATGTGCAACTGGTGCTGCAAGTTCTATATGTCCCATTCTTTCTCTTCTTACTTTTGCTTTCGTTACTTCTACTCCACATCTATCACATACTATTCCTTTGTAACGTACTCTTTTGTATTTACCACAATGACATTCCCAGTCTTTTGTTGGTCCGAATATTCTTTCACAAAATAAACCATCTTTTTCTGGTTTTAATGTTCTATAATTGATTGTTTCTGGTTTTTTAACTTCCCCTTTTGACCATTCTCTTATTTTCTCATCAGATGCTAATCCGATCTTTAATTTATCAAATATTTCTAATTCGTCCATTTTGGGCCCCTTTCCAAACATGAATTTTTATTCATTATCATCATCTAATATATCATTATCTTCCATTAGATTATCTTCTCCTAAGTCTGTATCCTCTAGTATCATTTCATCTTCATCATCTAGTACGCTTTCGAATAGTTCGTCATTATCTTCTGTATCAAGAAGTTCTGTTTCGTCCTCTTCATCTTCTATATAATTTTCAGCTAATTCATCCTCAATTAAAACATTTTGTTGTTTTTCTTTTTCTGGATTATATTCAATTCCTTCTTCTATATTTTCTTTTAGTTCTAATTCTTTGTTATCACTTGAATATAAACGTACATCAAGGCCTAAACTTTGTAATTCTTTTACTAATACTTTGAAACTTTCTGGTACACCAGGTTCTGGTACATTTTCTCCTTTTACAATAGCTTCATATGTTTTTACTCTACCTACTACATCATCTGATTTTACTGTTAGAATTTCTTGTAAAGTATGTGCTGCTCCATATGCCTCTAATGCCCAAACTTCCATTTCTCCAAAACGTTGTCCTCCGAATTGTGCTTTTC
>CANQZT010000092.1 GCA_947628335.1 uncultured Clostridia bacterium
TTGCGAACTCCAGTCTGTGGTAATTTTCCACTTGCCGTTGTATTATCCTTTTTTTCTTCTTGTACATTATCTTTTTTCTCGTCTGTTACACTTCCATTTCCGTCACCTGTATCAGTTACCTCTCCAAAATCAGCCCAGTCAAAATCCTCTGACCCATAGAAGAACAAAGCCCAATTATCATTATAATTATTATGTGCCAAACTAAGAGTAACCGCTTCATTAGAAATGTATTTTCCATTTTCATCATCAGTCTTTACATATAAATAGTAGTAAGCATTATTCTCTATTCCGTTTATATCAATAACTTGATTTCCTGTACCTGTACCTTTACCATCACCAGCATTATATTCCATTGCAAACCAATCGTCTTTATCAGCGTTTAACGTCTGATTATATATTCCTGGATTAGATTTTGCATAACTTAATAAATTTGCAAACCCTGATGAATCTTTATTTTTTATTTTCTGTAAAATTGCATTATCTGTTATTTTTCCGACCTTTATTTGTAATTTTCTATTATTCGCTTCACTATGTGTAAAATTAGTTACAATTTGATCAGCATCCCACATCATAAGGGTAGCATAAAAAGCATCACTATATTTTGATTCTGCATATCTATTTATCTTCTTTCCATACATAACTACATTTTCATTGTCACTAAAAAAATTACGCTCAATTACACTTACATATAAATCTTGATTTTTTTCAATATATTCTGCTACTTTATCTGACTCTCTTGTCTTTAATATTTTTTTGCTTTCATCACATGACATATTTATTCTTTCTACACTTGTTACATCTGGTTTATTCCCATTTGATGTTATACATAGATAATAAGTACTCTTTGTTTCATCAGCTGTAACTCCTGATATTTCAATAACTGCATCTGATACTCCTTCTTTTTTTAATGAAATTTGTGCATTTGAAAAATCTGTCCATTCATCTTCTTTACTTTCTTCACCTTCCGAAGTTTCGTTTTTTACTTCATCACTTGTTTTTTCTATTCCCTCTTCTGTAGTAGCTTGTACATTATATGTACTAACACTTGCTGATATTATAAATATTGCTAAAATTATCATCATTATTACTTTGTTTTTCATTATTCTTACCATCCTTCTTATATTATTTTATTATAATTAGTTCTGATTTTTTAGCTAAAATCCCAGTTGCTCCCCCAAATAAAATTATATACAAATTATTTTTCTTTATCATTGGTTCTTTTATCATTTTACTTCCCCTTACCAATTTTTTTGAACTCTGTTATAATCAAAATTTCCGTAATTTTTATATAGACTTTCCGTTTTTCTTTGCTCTTGTGTCGCATTTTCTTTTATATTTTGTATTTTTTCTTCTATTGTATTTATATCTTCTTGCTTTTTATCTTCTTCATCATTATTGTCACTTTCATCTTTATTAGAATTTTGTAATTTTTTTAATCTATCAATTTCTCTTTGGATATCCTTTTTTAATTGTTCTGCTTTTTTACTATGTCCATTATTATTCTCTTTATTTGCACAACCTTTTTTTGTTAAAACTTCTATCGCCGATTCATACTTCTCTATTGCATTTTCTATACTAGTTCGGTCTTTTTCATTAATTGAGACTGTTTTACAAATTGCTAAAGCATAATTAATTCTTATATCACATTCTCTATTTTTAGGTATAAATCCTTTTAATGATTTCTTATATTCATCTATTGCTTGTTCATACTTCCCCATTTTATAAAGTATATTTGCATAATTATAATTTGCTATATAACTTTCTGAAAAATTTAAATAAGTTAATGTTTTTGCTTGTTTATCAGCATAATCTCCTTTATCATATTTACTTATTAAAATCCTATTACTTACAATGTTATACAATAACTTCAGTGTTATAAGTATTAGAATAACATATATTACAATGCATACTTTTTTCTTCATTATATTCTCCTCTTTTTAAGAATAAAATCTATAATTAACAAAATAACTAAAGGTATTGCAAAATAATAATATATATCCTGATATGAGCTTACTTTCTCTTCTTTTGTTTGCGAATTAGAAAGTATACGTTTAATATCTTTTATTTTATAATCTATATTTGACGTTTTACTCATTTGTACATAATCTAAATTCATGTCTGAAGCTATTTTATTAAGATTTTTCTCATCTATTTTTGAAATTGCTGTTACTTTTTGATAAGTATCTTCATCGTAATAATAAATATAATAATATTCACTATCTGGCTCATCAGCATATGTACTACTTACCATTTTTCCTCCAGTGTTTGTCCCATATCCCATTACAGCTCCATCAGTTACATATTGTTTTATATTTTCAAAAGATTCCAAATTTTCACCTTCTTTGGTTATTTCTCCATCTGTTACAAAAAATAATATAAATTTTGTATTTCCTTTTTGTCTATCTTTTTCTTTTTTTAGTGTTTTTTCTAAAGTGTCTTTTACTATATTCATTGAACTACCTTTAGCATAAAAATCATCCTCAAGACTTATCGCTTTTAACTCTGCTTGTACCATATCAGTATCTGTTGTAAATGGTATTACATTTTTAGCAGTATCACCAAAAGTAATAATTGAAAACTTTGCATTTGCCAGTTCATCTACTATATAGCAACAATCATTTACTACTCCTGTAAAACGTTCTTTGTTTTTGTCATAATCTAAAGCTCTCATACTAACACTAGTATCTATAACAAACAATACACTTAAATCTGAATTTATTGCTATACTTTCTCCATTAGGAATCATAAATCTTAGATTAATTACAAATAATAAAATAATAATACATATTTTTATAAATGAATTTATAATATATTTTTTTAGTAAACTTTTTTGTCTTGTAGTTTTTATTCTATTTGAAATTATTTCTTTTGCTTGCTTATTATATATAATTAATATAACTGCCAATATACATATTATACTCATAAGCCAAATTGGAATTATTGGATTTATTATCATATTCTAGCCCTTTTCTCTATAATAATTAATATTAAAAATATAACTACAATTGTTATAAAAAATATTTCTGGATAATCTGTGACATATGTTTTTTTGCTTGTTTTTTGTAATGATGTCTTTGTTTCTTTTATTTCATTAACTAAATTTGATACCATTTGTGTTAAATTTCCTGTGTAAAATTTTCCATTTGCATTTTCTTCAACAGCTTTTTTATATGATTGTATTTTTGTTTCTGAAGTATTTTTATTCATTTGTGTAGTTGGGCAATATGCATATAAATTAATATTATATTGTCTGCATAAACTACATGCATCTTCTAATGAAATAGTTTCTGTTCCTGCAACATCATTGTCTGTTGCAAATATAATTATTCTTGTTCTTTGTGTATCTTTTTTTACATTAGGAAAGGATAATACTGTTCCGTGCTAATCCATCTCCTACTAGCGAACTTCCTCTAGTATCTGAATTTGCACCTACACCTCCATACCAAATCATCGGTTCTTCTATTCCGTTTACTTCATATGTAACAGGTGGATATCCATTATTTTTTATTGCTATGTCTAATTGTTCTTCTATGGTTTTAAAACATTCATTTATATAATCATAATCATCTGTTAAAGGACAATATACAATCGGTGCTGTGTTATATAAAACTATACCTACTCTATCTCCTTCAATAGCTGGCATGATTTCTTTGAATTTTTTAATCAATTCTAAATTTACTTCACATTCTGAAGTAGATATATCTAATCCTAAAATAATATCTCTGTTATATCTTTCTTCGCTTTTAGTCTGTATTTTTACTGGTCTTGCAACTAATACACTTGTAATTACTATACACAAAAGACTTAAAATCTTAATAAAATTTGATAAAATATTATATCTTTTTAATTTCATTTTATAATATTCTGTTTCTCGTATATATTGCGTATTAGCAACTTTTTTGCCGTCAGTATATACTTTCTTATTATTTAATTTTATAAAAAATATTATTATGGAAAGTATTAAACATATAATTATTACTACAGGATACATTAGTTCCATTCTTTTATAACTCTCCTTGCTTTATTAATAGAGGTTTCAAAATCTCCTATAGATTTACTTGCAAATTCTGGCTCATAATATTCTTTAATTAATTCATACAAAGTTGGCATATTAAGTTTTTTTATTTCTGATAATGAATAGTTTTGTGTTGTAATATCGGTTATTTCAAAAACAAATAATCTAATAGTTTGGCTTATCAATTGATATGCTTCTCGTAATTCACATATATTATTTGTATATTTATATTCTATCGAGTCTAATTGGTTTAGATATTTTCCTTTTATTACAGGTATATTTTTTATATTTTTTTCAGGAATAGCTTGTACTTTTACTTCATATACTTTATTTTTTTCTTTCTTTCGCAAATAAATGAAATAATATGTTGCTACCATAATTAAACATATTGTAATTATAACTGGAATTATTGAATATGCAAAAGGTTCTTGTAAATTAATAGATGTTTGCATTTTTTCGCCTTTCTAATAATTTAAATACATCATTTACTATATCTTTTTGTTTATTTATTGTTGTTGTTATAATTTTATATTTTTTGAATTTCTCTTTTGTTTCCTCATATATTTTTGTTTTTATATCTAATTCTATATCTTTTAATTTTTCATCTTCTAAAATATAGTCTGGAATATAGCAATCTTTATCAATATCAAAAGCATTGTATCCTGTCATTAATGCATCTGAGACATTTATAAACATTACATCATGTAATAAAGATATCTTTTTTAAAGTTCCTTCTGAAATATTATTTAAACCTGATATATCAGTTATAACAAAAATAATCATCCTTCTTTTTATATACTTCAATACATAATTTATTAAATTTTCTATATTACTTTGACTATCAATTTCTCTTTCATAAGAATTTAGGATTTTTTCTATATTATATAATCCTGTTCTAAATGGAAATAATTTTATATTTTCTTTTCCTTTATAAATTGCACTAATTGAATCTCCATGTTTATCAACTATGTAAGCAATAGTTCCTATAACCATTAATGCAACTTCCTTTTTTGAATCTAATTCCATTGTGTCTGCTAACATCTTTTTACCTGAATCTAATATGAACAATATATTGTGTTTTTTCTCAGCAATATATTGTTTTACTAAAATTTTGTTAGATCTTGATGATGCTTTCCAATCTATATCTTTTACGTCATCTCCTATTATATATTCTCTTAAATCCTCAAAATTCATACTTTTACTTCTATAAATAGAGTTATATGCTCCTTCTAAAATGTTAGATGTTTTCTTTTTAGTATAAATAGAAAGATTAGCTTTTATTTTTGTAATATATTTCATATTCATATTTGTTTCTCCCCAATTTAAACTATGGTGTCTTTATTGATGTAATTATTGCATCTATTATTTTTTCAACTGAAATCTCGTCTGCAATTGCTTCAAAATTTAAAGTTATTCTATGTCTCAATATGCTATAACTTAATGCTTTTATATCATCTGGTGTTACATATGGCCTTCCATTTATTAATGCTAATGCTTTGCTAGCTTCCATAAATGCTATAGTTGCTCTAGTACTTGCTCCATTTGTTACATATTTTGCAAGCTCTGGACTTATTACTTTTGATGCATATCTAGTTGAATATACAATACTTACAATATATCTTTTTACAGACTCATCTATATATACTTTTTTGCTTAATTCTTGCAAATATTTTATATCTTTTAAATTCACTACTTTTTCTTTTTTATCAAATACATTATTTTCTATTCTGTTTAATACCTCTAATTCTTCATTTGCTGTTGGATATTTTAAGGTTTCTTTTATAATAAATCTATCTTGTTGTGCTTCTGCTAAAGGATATGTTCCTTCTTGTTCTATAGGGTTTTGAGTTGCAATTACAATAAACACATCTGGTAATTTATAGTTTTCTCCACCTATACTTACTTGTCTTTCTTGCATTGCTTCTAACATTGCACTCTGTGTTTTAGAACTCGATCTATTTACTTCATCTAAAAGTACAAAATTAGCATATACTGGGCCAATTTTTGTTTCAAATTCTCCTGTTTTTGCATTATAAGTTTGAGTTCCAATAATATCACTTGGCAATAAATCTGGAGTACATTGTATCCTTGAAAATTTTCCTCCACAACTTTGTGTTAACACTTTTGCAGCTGTTGTCTTTGCAAGTCCTGGTACAGATTCAACTAATATGTGACCATTTGCAATTAAAGAAATTAATAATGAAATTTGCAAATTTTTTTGTCCTACTATTCTTAAGGTATAATAATCTGATATTGCCTTAATGATTGTATTGCTCTTTTGTATTTCTTCTGTTGAAATATTACTATTTTCCATTTTTTATTCCTTTCTTTTGTTTACT
>CANQZT010000093.1 GCA_947628335.1 uncultured Clostridia bacterium
TACTTAATTTATTTACAGTTATATTTAGAAATAAAATTATTTTTGTTTCATGGATATTATTAAATTTAATTATCTTATTATTTATTAAAAATGTAATTACAACTAAAAAAAATGCAAAGATTGAAGTTGAAGGAACAAAGTTAAAAAAGAAAGATGGTACATTTGGAACAGCCGATTGGGGAAGTGAGGAAGAGATAAAAGAATATTTGAGCATTGGAAAAAGAGATGGAATAATTTTAGGTGAAACTGATGAGCAAGAAATTATAACATTACCTATGAATACATATTTGAATAAAAACATTGCTGTTTTTGGTTCAAGTGGTAGCAAAAAATCACGAGGTTTTGCAATACCGAACGGAATGGAGTTAGCACAAGAAGAATTGCAGAAAGCAATTAATAGAAATATGAGTTTAGTTTTTACTGATCCAAAAGGTGAGTTATATAGAAAACTAACAAAATATCTCGAAAGCAAAGGTTATGATGTCAAGATATTTAATTTAGTAAATCCAACTTTTTCAAATGGTGCAAGGTTTATCAAATTTGTTGAAGATGAAACAGATGCTCAAATTTTTAGTCAAATAGTTATTGAAGGAACACAATTAAATAGAAGGTCATCAGGAGATGAATTTTGGAACAGAGGAGAGCAAAACTTATTAAAGGCATTATTATTATATGTAATCAACTATGTTAAAGAAGAAAATAGAAGTATGGGATTTATTTATGATGCGTTAGCAAGTGGAAATATAAAACAAATAGATAATATATTTATTAATACAAGTGGACCAACAAGATTAAGTTATAACATATATGCACAAGCAACTGATATAGTAAAGCAAAGTATAGTAACAGGATTAGCGACAAGACTACAAATATTTCAAACTGATAAAATAAGAAATATAACTAATAAAGATGAAATCGTTTTCGAGAATATTGGAAACAAAAAGACATGTATATTTGTAGTTACAAGCGATACAAATAGTGCCTTTGATTTTTTATCAACCTTATTTTTTTCATTTTTATTTATCAAGTTGATAAAACAAGCAGATGAAAATCCGGACGGAAAATTAAAAGTAGAAACTTCATTGATATTAGATGAATTTACTAATATAGGAAAAATTGTAGATTTTGAAAAGAAATTAGCAACGACAAGAAGTAGAGGAATAAATATTTTTATGATATTTCAAAATATAGCCCAACTAAAAAATAGATATGATAATGATGTATGGCAAGAAATTTTAGGAAATGCAGATACAAAAATATGTATGGGTGCAGGAGATATTTTGACAGCCGAATATATAACAGAATATTTAGGCGTTGCAACAGTAGAAACAAATGCAATTAGAAAAGAAGCAGGATTTGATGGTAATTTTACCTATGGAATGGAGAACATAGCAACAAATAAAAGAAACTTAATGAATCCTGATGAATTATTAAAATTAGATAATAATAAAGAAATAGTGATAGTCAGAGGTAGAAAACCTTTTATATGTAACAAATATGATTATTCAAAGCATAGTGAAGCGGATAAGCTAGAAGATATGACATTTGAAGAACAAAAAATAAGATTTAAAGATAATGTCGAAAGCGAAAAGAACAAACAAAAAACTAAGAAAGTAAAATACAGTTTTAAAGACTTTTAGGACAAGTAAGATAACATTTAATAAAAATTAAATTATGTAAGGAGGTGAAAAAAGTATGACAGATGAATTGAAGAAAAAAGTTATATGGCAGAATATTAATTCATCTAAGGAAAAAGGCAAAATTTTGACAGGGAAGATAATAGCAATAGAAGTAGAAAAAATGAAAGATAAAGATATTACTTGTGCGATTGTAGATTTTGAAGGAATTAAAGTATTAATTCCAGCTACAGAAATAACAAATGATTCTAAAAATGATAGGAAATTATTAAGAAATATGATGGGAGCGGAAATAAAATTTGTTGTAATAGAAATAGATAAAGTGAGTTCAAAAGCAGTAGGCTCACGAAAAAAGGCGATGGAAAGATTGTTTGATATGAATATAAAGAAAATAGAAGTAGGAGATAAGATTTATGGAAAAATAATAGGCGTTTGGAAGAAATATTTAAGAATTGAATGTTTAGGGATAGACTTTGTAATCAAAGCTCAAGATTTGCAATATGGATATATAGAAGATGTATCAAAAATCTATAAGATTAATGAGCAAATAAAAGTAATCATTAAAGAAATATCATTAGAAAACAAAAATATAAAAATATCAGTAAAGGATTTAATAGAAGATCCATTCATAAATATAAGAAAAGATTTTACAGAAAAAGGTGAGTATTTAGCAACCGTTACAGGATATGCAGAAAATGGAATATTTGCAAATCTAACGCAAGGAGTAGATACAATATGTATATTACCTAATTGGCTCGATAGACCACCTCTTCCAGGAGAAAAAGTAGTAATCAAAATTTATAAAATAGTTCCTGAAAAAAGAAAAATTTATAGTTCATTAGTTAAAATAATAGGTGGTGATGCGAGTGAATGAGAAATTAAAACAAATTTCTAAGCTATTATGGGATTTTGAATCACTAAGAGAAGAGCATATTTTAAAAATATGTAATTGTTCAGAAAGTGATATTAATTATCTAATATCAAAAAAAGTAATTATAAAAGATAAAGATACAAAAATATTAAGATACAATAATAAGACTATAAATAGCAGAAACATAATAGCATTTGATATAGTTATGGAATATTTAGATAGAAATGTAAAAGTTAAAAAGGCAAAACATCCTATGAATGTTACAATGCAGACTAATGAATGTACTTATGATATTATTGCTATAAAAGAAAAAGAAATAGATGCTTTATATGAGAATATAGATAAAATATCTAAATCAGATAAGGTAATAATTATAATTGAAACAAAAAATTATATTGGGAAACATATTAACACACAGCGACCATGTTGTATATGTACTTATCCACCTTTAGAAATTGTTGATAGAATAAATTAAAAAAAGAAACTAATAAGATAATATCTATGTGAAAAAGTAATAAACACAGATAGAAGAAAAAATATTCATTTTATATTGACATTTTTTAAAATGTAATATTATAATGATAAAATAGAAAAAATATCTGTGATATAGGGTATGATTAATAAATATGCCATTTTTAAGGAAATATTTATAAAATTATTTCAAAAAATAGTGTTGAAAATATTTGAATATTCTGAATTTGAAGAGTTAGAAAGAATAAATAATTTAATATCATTAAATTATTACAAAAAAGATTAAAAAGAAATATAAGAAAAATAGATTAAATGTGAGGAGAAAAGCACACTTAATAATAAGAAAAGTAGATGAATTACGGTAGAATTGTAATACCAAAAGAAATACGAGTTAAAGATGACTTGGTTATAGAAACTCCTTTGAAAATACTTGCTAAAAGAAGTACAATTTTTTAAAAAATATGAGCCTGATTGTATCTTTTTTGGTAGTAGCAAAAATTTAGCTTCATATAAGGATAAATTAATATGTCAAAAAATGTTTAGGTAAAATTTCTAACCTATTATAAATAAAATAAAGAAATTAAGATTTTGAATATGAGAAAAATACTGTATGTTATTTTAGAGTTGGACAAAGTTGGGAAAAATATATATTGACAAAGAATGTAAATTGAAATAAAATAAAAAATATAGAAAATCGGATTTTCTTTTATTTAAAGCCTTACATTGAAAACTAAATATTTAATAAAGATAATTTTATTAAATTTCTAAAATTTAAGGAGGAAAAAATTATGAAAAGAAATTTATCAACAGAATTATTTGCTATAATATTAATTAGTATAATTTGTACATTATTTATGCTTTCTAATAATGTTTATGGATATTCATCATCAATGTTAAGACAAGACAAAGTTATAAACATAGATGATTCAACATCTAGAAATGAAGGTAAACTTATGAGATATGATGTTAAAACAGGAGAAACAACAGAAGTTAACACAGAAGAATTAAAACAATTAGCTTCATTGTTAAGTGATAATGATATAGACACTTTACCAGCTTATAATTCTAATAATATTTTACAAGCAAATCAAGCCGTTTCTGATGATGAACCATTTGAAGTGGTGACTGATACTTCTTTATGTCCATATAAAGGAGTATGTAGATTGACATTCAATATGGCAAGTAATGGAGAAGAAGCGATGGGGTCAGGATCTTTGGTAGGAAAAAACATTTTATTAACAACAGCACATTGTGTATTTGATGATACAACAATGAAACAAAACACAAATTTTACTGTGTACCCAGGATGTAATGGAAATGTATATTACGGTGGTAGTTGTGGGTATAAGACTGTTTATTATTATGAAGATTGGATAACTGGGAAAAATGATCTACTAGACATTGCTGTTTGTGTTCTTCAACAGGACTTAGGAACACTAACAAATTGTTACTTAGGGGTTTGGAGAGCAGGAACAGACTCTGATTTGATGAATTTGGATGTTGCCTTACTTGGATATCCATTCTTGGGATATACCGTAAAAGATAGTACGAAACAGATCATCTCTAGAGGAAAAATTACTGAGGTGGATTCGAATTACTTCTTATACGATGCTGAAGGATCTAAAGGATTCAGTGGAGGTCCAATTCTTGATGTGAGAAATAGTGCAGTGACTGGGGTTCATTTAGGTATAAGTGATACAACGTTGTATTCTGTTGGAGGTAGAATCACTGAAAGTGTATTTAACTTAATAAAGGAGTTAAGAGAAGAAACTTAGGCTGATATTAAATCATATTTATTTTTCTGGGATTGCGAGCGTGGGAGAATCTGTGCGTGTGAAATATACGAGATAAGCGTTTTGGTTTGTAATTTAGTGTATAGAAGGGAGACGAGAGGATGATTGGAAACAATAGTAAGAATAGAACATGGTTAGTGATATTAAGTATTAGCTTAGTTATTTTTCTGGTGATTACTGTGTTCTATGTGGTTAAAATTAAAGATGAAAATTTAGACGATTCTTCGAGCTTAGAAGGTATAATTGTAAGAGTAGATGAGAATGGTCTTTTCGTATCCATACCAGAAAAAAGTGGGAAAACTTATAGTTTAGTTTATGTAAATTTTTCTTACAATGGTAATGTTAGTTTTGAAAGAGGACAGAAAGTAAAAATATGGTCGGAAGGTTTCGTGAGTGATATTTTTCCTGGATATTTACGTAATGTAAAAGATGTAAAAATTTTAAGTTTTGAAGGTGAGGAGGAGATACCAATAGCATATTTAAGGTATTGCTATAATTCGCTTGATAATATTGAGTTGTATGTGAAAAATTTATCTTTAGATGGCTTGTCACTAGAAGTCAAAGATAAGAATGAGTACCCATATGAAAATCCAACTGAATATTTGTTATTTAAAAGGGATGACAAGAACATGAGTGATGATTCCACAAAAGTCATATATTTTCGGAGCGGAGGAAGATTATTGGAGAAAACTTGATTCAAATAATGAATGTGATGTAACAACGGAAAATATTGATGAGAAATTGCAGGTTAAATCTTGTAATTGGAAAGAAAACTATGGAACTTTGGAAGATGGAGAATACAGAATAACGATATATGCTTCTGATTATATAATTATTGTTAATTTTTCAGTAAACGGAGAAGGAGAAATTAAATATGAAGATCCGTATTGCATTAGCAGATGATGAGTTTTTTATAATTAATTTATGAGAACGATAAAATAGTGAATGCGTCTTGTTAAATTTTACTAGGTTATTTAATATTTTTATTAAATAACTAGGAAAGGATCCCGAAAAAGGATCCTTTTTTATTTAGTAGATGATTTAGATATTGAAGAAATGGAAAAATTACAAAACTTATATGATAAAAAATTGAAAACATTTTATAATGAAAAAGAACTTTGTGAAATGTGTAGAGTTGCAGCATAAACTAAAGGGAAAATAAAGGGAAGATAAAGGGAATAGTAAAATTTTAAAAAAATCTATTGACAAAGGTGTGCCTAAAATAGTATAATTAAATAGCGTTAAGCAAGATATGCACCTTTAGCTCAGTTGGTCAGAGCATTCGGCTCATAACCGGTGGGTCCAAGGTTCGAATCCTTGAAGGCGCACCATTTTTATTTAATACGGGCAGATGGTCGAGTGGTTAAAGGCGGCAGACTGTAAATCTGTTCTCATTTGAGTACGATGGTTCGAATCCATCTCTGCCCACCAAGACGAGTTTTTGTCGAACTTTTTATAAGTCTTGATATAACTT
>CANQZT010000094.1 GCA_947628335.1 uncultured Clostridia bacterium
TTAAGTTCAGCCTTGTATTCATCATCAATATTTTTAATTTTTTCATATTCAAATTCAACATTTTTATTATATAATTTTATTTCAGATAGTATGTTGTATCTTATTTTTTCAAAATTCCTTAAAAAGTTCTCTAATTGTAAGTCTGTAAGGCTATTGTTATTAATTAAATTTATATATTCTTTTAAATTTAAAAATTCTTTTCTTAATTTTTCATCTATAATCATAAAAAAGTCCTTTCATTAAGATATTTGAAGGGCTTATTTAAAGAAAGTATTTTTATTATTTTTCTTCATTTTCTATGAAATTGTCATAAGCTGCAAAAATAGTTTCAGTAAGCTCATTTCTTACAGTATTATCCAAAGGATGACACATATCTCTAAAATGATATTTTTCTCCGTTTCTTAATAATCTTGATGGCATAGAAATAAATCTTCCTGTTTTTTCTGTTTCTAATAATGTAATGCCTCTAATAATAAAACGATTGTCTAAAATGACATTAGCATAGGCCAATACTGGACCTGCTTTCTTTGATTTAAAAATTTTAACATCTGTAATTTCCATAAATAAAATCCTCCTATAAATTTATTATTGAAGGGCAATTTATAAAGGATTAATATATTACAATATTTTTATTTACCTGTACGTGGTAGAACAGGTTCATTTTCTTCTTTAGGTTTATGAACAATAGTAGTATGCTCGCTATCTGATTCAGCAGTTAAATCAAAATAAATACCTACTGTTTTTGTTATATTTGTAAATTTTTGACCATCATTTAAGTTGTCTAAAGATTTACATTGCATAGTAGGAGATATTGAATTTTTAAATCCAACATCTACTTTGCCAAAATCAAACATTGTTTCAACAATATATTCATCTTCAGCAAGTTGTATTTTAGTAAAGTCTAAATCATAGTTTGTATTTGTACTTAAGTCTTCTTTAAATAAAATATATTTATCAGATTTATTAGTTTTATAATATACATCATAAGTTAAATCTTGATTCCAAGTACCAGTTGACATTGTTTCAAGTCTAATATAATCTGTAGGAATATAGTCAAACCATTTAAAGTTTTCTAAATAAATATTTGAAGCATTACCTACATTTGAAAAAGCATAAAATACTTTTTCTCCAGGTTTGATTTCTGTAGATCCTGTTTTGTTAACTGTTACTTCAATATCAACAGGTTCATTATCAACTGTTTTTTCAACAATTTCACCATTTGTTTTTATTTCAAATTCATAAGTATTTTCATTTAATAAATAATATTCTGAACCAGAGTTTAATTCTTTACAATAATATTTACCAATTATTAAATCATCACTTATAGCAATTCCATTTTCATCAGTTGTTATTTCTTGAACTAAATTGTTATTCTCATCAAAGATTCCAAAAACAGCATCTTTTAATTTCTTTTCAGAATTATTGCTATCTATTTTTGTTATTTGTAATTTACCTTTAATTTTTTCGTTTTCAAATACAATATTTGTAATTTCATCAGCAGTAAGGACCACTTCTTTTACTTCATCAGATAGAACATAAGTATCTTGAGTGATAGTTTCTCTTAAGTAATAAGTTTCGTCAACACATGGTAAATCAGAGCTTACAGCTTCTCCGTTTTCATCTGTTACTAATGTTTCTACAACATTACCTTTACTGTCTAATATTTCAAATGTAACACCAGAGATTTTATATTCTACATTGTCTTTATCTACTTTTATTACTTTCATTTTTCCTTTTAACTTTTCATTTTCAAAATTTATACTTGTTATTTCATCAGGTGTTAAAACAATATTTGTTACAACTTGTTCATTTAATTTATATTTATAATTTGATATTGTTTCTTTTACTGAATATGTATGAGTTACTTTTAAATTATCGATTGTCGCAACTCCGTTTTCATCTGTTGTCATTGTTCCAACTACTTCATTTGTTGTTTCATCAAATACTTCAAAAGTAACATCTGGAATCCTATATTCTTTGTTATCTTTATCTACTTTTATTACTTCTAAAGAGCTTCTTTTTGCATCATCTTCGAATACTATATTAGTTATCTCATCAGCAGTTAATTCTACTTCAATTACTTTATCTGATAATTCATATATGTCAGCATTTTTACTTTCTTTTAAATAATAAGTTTCATCTACACATGGTAAATCAGAACTTACAGCTTCTCCGTTTTCATCTGTTACTAATGTTTCTATAACATTACCCATACTATCTAATATTTGAAATTCTACATTTGGAATTAAAACAGAATGATTTTCACTATCTACTTTTATTACTTTTAATTTACCTTTTATTTTTTCGTTTTCTATATGTAATACGTTTGTTTCATTTGCAGGTATTTGAATATTTGTTATAGGTTCTTGATTTAGTTTGTATTTATAATTTGTTTCTTTTTCTACTAATGTATAAGTTCTATCTATTCTTAAATTTTCAGCTGTAGCAATACCATTTTCATTTGTTATAAGAGTTGTAATAACATTGTTCGTTGTATCATCTATTAAATCGAATTTTACACCTTCTATTGGAATAGTGTTATTATCTTTGTCAACTTTTAATACTTGTAAATTTCCTCTTTTAACATCATTTTTAATTGCTAAACTATATTTTAAATCTACTTGTATATTAGCAATGTCAGTTTCTGTCATATTTTCTGTAAAATTAACTTTGAAAAATTCATTAGTTAATATATAAAAGTCATTTGTTTTTACTTCAACAACATAATATACTTTGTTTATTGGTAATAATGAAGAACTAGCAAAGCCAGTTTCATCTGTAGTTATAGATTCAATAAAGTTTGCGTCCTCATCATAAATATTGAATACTACTTGAGGAATTTTTATATTATTAAATTCACTATCATACTTATCTATAGTAATATAGCCTTTTTTAATTTCATTTTGTATTATTAATTCAGAAGTTTCATTGTGTTTTATTTCTACAGGTTGATTATCTGTGTTTAGTTTATACCATATATTAGTTTCTGTTTCTTTTAAATAGTATTCGCCAGTCCAAAGATTATCAATTAATATTTTTCCTTCAGAATTAGTCTTATACGTTCCAATTAATTGATTTTCTTGATATGGCTTATCTACATTTTTTGCATATAATTCAAAAGTTACATTTTCAAGAGGTATTGAATTATTGTCGGCATCTACCTTACTTACAAGTAGATTTCCTTTTTTGTGTCTATTTTTCAATTCTAAAGTATAAATTGTATCTGTTTGTATATCTGCAATTTCATCTTTTGTTAAACCTTCAATAAAATTAATATTATGAACAGTATCATCTAAAATATAATTTTGCAATGTTTCTGTTTCTACGACATAATATTTTTTATCAATTCGTAGTCTTGAACTTTCAGCAATTCCTTCACTATTTGTAGTAATTGTTTCAATAAAGTTATCATCTTCATCATATACATTAAACTTTATATTTTCTAAAGGATATTCATTAAAATCATTATCTCTTTTTATAATCCTAATAATTCCCTTTTTCTTTTCGTTCTCTATAGTAACATTTGTATTTCCATACTCTTCATACCATTTAACTTCTATTTTAGTATCATCTTTTAAATAATACCATCTATTTGTAGAGGTTTCTTTTAACATATAATTTCCTGTATTTAGGTTTTCAATGAAAAGTTCTCCATTTGCATCAGTATAATAAGTGCCAATGTATAGTTTAATTTCTCCATTTCCTACTAAATATAATTCAAATTCTACATTACCCATTTGTATAGTATGGTCATCTTTAGTTATTTTTTCTATAAACAAATTACCTTTTTTATGTTCGTTTGTAATATTTAAGGTATAAACATAACCGTCAACTATACCATCTTTTATTAAATCTACTTTCCATTCGGTATCATTTTTTATATATTCATCTCTAGTTTTTAATTCTTTTACGATATATTTTTTATCTAATCGTAATTCTCCTGATTTAGCATAACCGTTTGAATCAGTTGTCATTTCTTGTATTTTATTTCCCTTTTCATCAAAGATTCCAAATACTACTCCAGAAACACCTAAATTTTTACTATATTTTTCAAGTGCCTCTTTATCGTATTTGTGTATTTCTATATATCCTTTTTTAGCTTCATTTTCAATTACAATTTCAGAATCTCCGCCTTCTGAAGATGGCTTAATATTTAATGTATGTTCTTCAGTATTTAATCTATAGAATTGATTTGTTTCCGTTTCAACAATTTTATATGTGCCGGTATTAATATTATCAACTCTTGCAATACCAGAACTATCTGTATGAACAGTATCAATTAATTTATTATTCTCATCATAGACTTTAAAAGTAACATTTTCTAAAACGATTGTGTTATCTTCAGCATCAACTTTACGAATAACTAAATTACCTTTTTTATGGTCGTTTGTAATGCGTACAGTTTTATTTTCACCATAAGAAAGAGTTACTTCTTTAGGTGTAGGATCTAAAATATATTTATTAGAAGTACTTTTTTCGGTTATTACTATTTTCCCAGGTTTTAAGTTATTTACAGTAAAACTTCCAGAAGAATCAGTAGTAAAATCACCTATATTAGTTCCATCAGAATATTTAACATTAAATGTTACTCCCTCTAATGGATTACTATTTTCTGAATCTGTTTTTACTATTTTAATACTAGATTTATTGACATTAAAATTTAAAGTGGCTCTTGCTGTTGTTACTTCGGATGGATCTATAAATACATAGTTTTGTGTATCTGCATTTCCAGAATCTCCATAGAATATAGGGAAAGACTTTACTTTTGCTTCTGTGATATTAATATATCCAGTAAAGTTTTCAGATATATTGCTTAATGGGATTGCAATTTTTGTAGTTGAATTTGTCATTTTTGTACTATCTATATTGTCAGAATTTAAAATTCTCGTACCTGCTGGAAAGTCTAAAATAGAGACTTCGTAAGAAGAAAGCTCTTTATTAGCAGTAACAGAATAACTTTGTACTAAATATTTTGTTCCTCCAATAGTTTGTTCAGTTAAATTTCCAGAAGGATTTACAGAGACAGTTGCTTTTATATAATTATCTGCACTGCTATAGGCATAATCATAAATTTGTTGAGCAACATTTAATACTGCAGCACCTCTTCTCTGAACTTCTTCAAGAGATACATTTTCACCCCAACCAACTCTATTAGGAACTTCATATTTTGTAGTTGGAGTTGAACCATCTGCAAAACAGTGTACGGCTGTTTTAGTTGCAAAATATAAATCATCATCACACTCTAATCCCCAAGATTGATATGTTGAACCTACATATCCTTTATATAACATTCTCCAAAGAATAGGATTATTTAATTGACTTACAGTAACGTCATAATTATCACCTGCTCCAGTTCCGACACCTTCTTTTTCTGGCTGTACGCAAAATGCAGGATATTTAATGTTAGTATCTGGATCTTTATAATATACATATGCAACACCTTTTAATAAATCTTGACCTTTGATTTTTAATACAGATGTACAGTTGTGGTCAAATACTAAATTAACTTTTTCACTTTGAGAAAGTGATTTTGCAAGAACAGGTTGCAAATTACTAAATAAAATGCATATCAATAATAATATTGATAATATTTGTTTTGTTTTTTTCATCAAAATTTTCCTCCTTTTAGGTAAAATAAAAAAGCCCTATAGGCTTTTCTTTAAGTAATTATTAAAATGTAACATAAATCCATACTAATGTTTGAGACCACCTTGGATTTAAACCTCTACTATCGTAAGTATATTCATCCTCTGCATATACATAGTATTTTCCGAATGCACCAACATTATTTCTTACTCTTTGAGGAAAACTTTCATAGTTTCCTGCAACTTTTCCTTTTTCAATATCTTTTACAAAAAGATATGTAAATGCACTAGTTTTATTATAAGCATCAGTCTTATTACCTACCAATGCTTTACTGCCAAATTTAACAAGTTCTTCATCTTTAGAAATCTCGTTATCTAAAATATTTATAACTTCTTGAACAATAGAATTATTTACTTTTCTGAATGTTGAGTTGGCAAGTTCTGGTTTTGAATTATCTTCTTGCTTTGTTTCTTCCACTTTTGGAGTAGTTTGTGTAGATGTTTCTTTTTTTAACATTTCTTGTTGTTTAGGTTGTTCAATAGGCTGTTCAATATGTTGTTCATTTTCTTTCTGTGAACTTTTTGTAGAACTTGTTTTTTCTTCTTGTTTAGCTTGAATAATAGGCTCAGTT
>CANQZT010000095.1 GCA_947628335.1 uncultured Clostridia bacterium
TTCTTCTTTATTAATTTTTATTTCTTCTAATGGAATATTCTTTAATTCTTTAGATATTATATGATATCCTAATGAATCATTATCAAAATCATATGGTTCAACGGAAAAATCTTTATATTCTGAAATAACTGCATTAAAATTTTCTTCATTTTTCATTATTTTTTCTTTTATAAAATCTTTCTTTTCTCTTGTTGAAGCTTTTTTCCATTCATCGCCTACAAAAGAATTCATTTCGTTTCTAATGCATTGAACTCTAGAACACACATAATCTATATCATCCCATTCCTTTGCAATTGGAAGCTCATGCAATATATCCTTAGGTAATAACAACACAGGCTTATTTTTAAAAGGATTAATAAGTAGTCCATTTTTAAATTTCATTTCAGGATAATTTTCAGTATTTATACCTAAAATCTTATTCTTTTCAATTGTATAACCAATTATATCGTCATATATCAAATGTGAATACATATCACTTAATCTATCTGGTCCTACATTTTCTTCAAACAAGCCTATAAGCTGGAATAAATCGGCATCTTTATTTCCTGCATCAATTATTTCTTTTGCATCGCTTATTATTTTTTCAGCAAGAAATGGTCCAAAACCACTTCCATATCTCCCTTTAGAATATCCTAGTCCAATATTATTGATTTCAGGGAAATCAAATAATCTAATAGCTTGTTTATATAACCTACTATTTTTATCAGTTGTATTAGAAAGTATATTGTATATGTTTCTAAAAAATTGTTGAATTTTTCCATATGAATTTTCAAAAGCCTTTTCTTTTGTATCTTTTATTCTTTTTATATTTATAAAATAATTTGCATCTATATCAAGTATAGTGTCAAATATACCTTCATCATCTAATTTATTATCCAACCCTAAATAATCTGATAATGTTACCATTTCAATCTCACCTCATCCAATAAATTGATTGTATTTTATCATAAATTCTATAATTCAGCAAACTTATATATATTTTTTGCAAAATGTAACTTATTGTCTGTAGTATTTATTTCGTTTTTTGTATACAATAAGTTACGAGGTGATTATATTGAGTATATGTGAACAATTTGGAAAAAATGTAAAAAAATATAGATTAAAAGCTAAATTATCGCAAGAAAAGTTAGGTGAACTTTGTAATTTACATAGAACTTATATAAGTGATATTGAACGTGGAAAAAGGAGTATATCACTTAATAATATTGAAAAAATTGCTTTAGCACTAAAGATAGATATACAAAGTTTATTTATATTCTAGGAGGTTATTATGAAAAAAGTTTGGAATGAAAAATTTCTTGAATATATGAATTTTATTATAAATCACCCTAATTATAAAGATTTGCCTATATCCAAAAAATCAGATGGTTCATATACTTGGATTGCTCCTGCTAAAAGCATAATTGGTAAAAAAAGAATAGAATGGGCAAAAAATAAAATGAAAGATTTAAATATATCAGAAAAAGATAATAGTCCATATGCAAAATTAATGTTTGAAATACATCCAACAAAAGAAAAAATATGCCAAATATGTGGAAAAAGTATGTCTTTATATTACATATACATAAATACAAATTTTGCCAAAACTATAAAAAAGAAATTTAATTATAATGCTGATACAAATCAAACTCTTTTTGAAGTTTGTTCTGATTTACTACTTCTAAATCATACAGAAGAAGAATTAAAATTATTTTTGCAAAATTCTTTTAATGTTTCATTTAATGAGGATGATTCTATTGAAAAAGTAATTAAAAAATGTGAGGAATTATGCAGAAATGGTAATTGTAAAAAACTTGGGCCTGGTGCTATGTCAAATTTTCCAGATCGCTTTGATGGATTTCACACATATAACCGATGCTGTAGAACAAGAGAAGATTCTGGAAGAAGTTCTGAAAATTTAAGAACATACGGTAAAGATCGTAGAGCATATGAATACTGGAGTGATGGTAATATATATGCAGCTAATTTATTTATGCATAGCCATTATTTTATAGGCACAAGTGCAGACCATGTTGGTCCAATATCACTTGGTTTTGTTCATGATCCACATTATTTACGTCCATTAAGTGTGGGAGAAAATTCTTCTAAAAGAGATAAATTATCACTTAGTGATATACAAGATATAATTAAAATTGAAAGTTCAACTAAAGTTCCTGCTATGTCTTGGTTTTCGTATATAATCTGGGAAGATATAAAAAAGAATTATTTAGAAAATGAATATACCATTCCGATTTATCGCGAAATATTAAAACAAAATATGTCAAACTTTATGTTTATATTATGGTATATAAAAACTAATTGCATAAAAAATGGTAAAAATTTTTTAATATCTTCGTTTTTGCAACCCAAATTTGATTGTTTTAATTATAATTATACTTTTGATCATTATGGCAATATAATTTCTAAAAAAATTCGACACAAAACTGATGCTAGTAAAGATGAATTTAATAGATATATAAGAATAGCATTTGAATCTATTAATGATTATAACAAAAAAGAAAATCGAAATGTAAAAAATAATTTAGATAAAGATGACATAAAAATCCTTTCAAATATATGTACAATGATTAACCAAAATATAGATAATGCTATAATTATAAAAGAAATACAAAATTTAATGATTAACATCCAAAAAAAATTAATAAAGAAGAATATTTTATAATATTCTTCTTTATTAATTAAAACAAAGATAATTGTTGATTTATATTGTTATTTACAATTTTTTTGACATTTTTGTATATGCTTCTTAGTTTTCTTATATAACTATTAATTTTGCTATTAGAATATACTGCATTATCGCTACACTCTATATTTTCCAAATCAGAAATAGCATCAAAAGCTGTAATTTGATCTTTTTCATTTTCTGTTGTTGGAATCGGAAATAATTCTTCTGGCAATATATTGATATCATCTCTTACGCATATAATAATAACACGCTTTCTTTTTTGTGGTACACCATAATTTGATGCTAATAATACTCTTCCTTCAATTTTATATCCCATTTTTTTATATAATTCATTAATTTGCCTATAAACATTTCCTTTATCAAAAGTTAAAATTCCCTCAACATTTTCCATTACAACAATTTTTGGTCTTAAGTTTCTTACTATTTCAACAAAATCTTTAAATAATTGATTTCTTGGATCATCAATAAACCTTTTTCCCGCATAAGAAAAACCTTGACAAGGAGGTCCACCACATATTATATCAATATTATTTTCTTTTCCAATTTTAATAATCTGATTTTTTACATTTTGTTTTGTTACATCATCACAAATTACATTTATTTCTGGATTATTTGCTTTAAATGTAATACAAGCACTTTCATTAAAATCATTTCCTAAAATAGATTTTATACCTGCATCCTTAAACCCTGATGTCATCCCTCCTGCTCCACAAAATAAATCTATAGATTTATTGCATCCTGTCTTTTCTATAATTGATTTACCTATTTCTTTAGCTAATATAGGTGGTACTGCATTTCCAACCTGTTTTAGTAAGTCTGTTTTATTTCCATAAAAGTAGTAATCATCTTTAAAACTTTGTAATCTCGATGCTTCTCTTACTGAAATAACCCTATCAAGATTAGGATGTACATATGTTCCATTACCTGGTCTATTAAAATATGTTGTTATTGTATAACTTGGTTTATTATAATCAATTCTTCCATATAAAGTTGTTCTTCCTCCAGTCTTTGTTATTCTTGATAATCTTTTAGATTTCTCTACTGTTTCCATAGGAATATTTTGCCAATTTCCTCCTGGTGGAACATTTTTTATCATTTCTAAATCTAAATCACTTAGTTTAAATGTTATATGGTTAAGTACTTGATTCTTATTAATTTTTTTATATTTTTGAGTTATTGCTTCGCATACCTTTTTATCAAATTTATCTAAAGAAATATTTAGTGTTGTTAAATATGTTTCTAGTGAAGTTTTTGAATTTATTATATTTTCAGCATCATTCAATGTAATTTCTGGAATTATATTTTTAATATCATTATAATATTTATTTATAATATCGTTCAATTCACTAATACCCATTTCTTCTTTTCCTTCTATTTCAAAAGAGTCATATACTAATTGATTTATTTCATTTAATAAATTTTCATTATTTGGATTTAAAATATATTCTTTTACTAAATTACTTATTCTATATTTATGTTTATAACTAACAGGCACTGGAAAATTATCTATTTCATAATTATTTATATGATTATTCGAACTTGTTAATTTAAAAAACCAATTTATAATATCAGAATTTAGTAATCCTAGCATATAGTATAAATCTATATCATAATCATTTTTTAATACAGAAATAAAATTACAAGAATTTCCCAAGACATAGTCTTTAGGTATTATAGTATAATTTACTCTTCTATTTTTATGAATATTAGCTATTTGCTGACATGCTATTCTTTTTTGACTAATAAATTCTTTTTTGCTACATCTATTCATAAAATCCTTACTTACATATTCATTTTCGTCATTTTCATTTAATACATAAAATCCTATATTTCTACCACGTATTAATTTATATCCCTTGTCTTTTTTTATATATTTTTTATCTAAAGTTAAATCTAATTCCCCTCTTTTATTAATAATAAAATCGAAATCTTTTATTTTTTTTAATTTATTTAACTTATTTAACAGTTTATATTCTTTTTCATCTAAAGTAAATATTGCATTTTCTGTATTACTATTTATAATATTTTCTAATGCTACATATGTATATTTATTTTTTTCCATACAAAAATTGTTATTGATTTTTATAATATCTGTTTTTTTGTTTTTATCTATTAGCATTGTACATAAAGCTTGCTGTGCATTTACAAAGTTATTATTTTCTTGAATTACATTAATAGAAACTATTTGATAATTTTGCAAAATATGAGTTCTTAATTTTTTACATGTTTTGTCTGATAAGATTGTATTTGGAATCAATAAAACAATCTTTGCATTTTTATTTGAATATTTACATATTATATCTTCAACAAATAGTTTATACAGATTCAGAACGCCTTCCGAAGAATATTTAAAAAGCTTTGGAGAAACTTTAGATATTTTTTCATAAATATTTTTATCTTTTTCATATTCAGTTATACTTTTATACTTATTTTTCTCTGCTTTTAGATTTTTATATGGTGGATTAGTTGCTATTATATCAAATCCTCCTCTAGCCATTACTTCAGGAAATACATTTTGTATATCAATATATTTAAAATTTTTTATGTCCATATTATATAAAAGTCCGTCAGCTACTCTTCCTTTAAAATATTCTTCAGATAGTTCTATATCAAAATATGTATATACAAATTGAACAAATAGTTTTTTATATTCTTCTAAAGCTTCTTCATTAGTTTCACAAACATATATATTATTTATTATTTTTTGAATCTTTTTTTTATTTAAATTCATTTTATTTATATTTATAAGGTATGCAAAAACAAAACTCCCTACTCCTAGACATGGTTCTAAAAATGTTTTATTTTCTATATCCAATATAAATTCCGGAGAAGCCGTTTTTATCATTTCTTCAATCATAAACATTGAAAGTTCAAGACTAGTATAATAACTTCCTGTACTCTTTTTTTTATCTATATCAATATTATCTTCTACTTCTCTATTCTTGTTTATTATTTTTTGAAGAATTTCTTCTTTATTCATGTTATAATCTATCATTTTTTCACCTATCCTTATAATATTTCAAATTATATCACTAATATTTATTTGAGACAATGTTTTTGAGACAATTTAAATTAATAAAAATTTTTCTCTCCTAAATCCCGAATATTTTTATTCTTTATGCAGAATATCAAACATTTGTTTTATTGTCAATACATTTTTCAATTTTTATGAAAAAAATTATCATAAGGATAACCTGCTTCAATATACAACTCTGTTAACTCCATTTTATATTTTTCTAATAACTCCAAATATTTTTGCTTAAATACATTTTTACAAAGCCATTCTACTCCTTCTTTAGAAATTACAACTTTTTTATTAACTAAAAACTTATATTCTCCAAAGCCAAGATCACACATTTTCCTAATTGCTTTTCTAATAGTAATATCTTCCTTATTGAAATACTCACATAACTGTTTAATATTCATATCGTCATTCCAC
>CANQZT010000096.1 GCA_947628335.1 uncultured Clostridia bacterium
TGCGTACCCTATAGGAACTATAATTTATATACCAGCTTTGAAGAACAAACCAAATGGAGGATGGTTTATAGTTCAGGATAGAGGAGGAGCAATATCAAATAATAAATTAGATATTTACATGGGAACACATGCAAGTGCAATACAATTTGGAAGAAGAAGTCTAGAATGTTATGTATATATGTAATAAATATAAAAGTCAAGTATTTGCTTGACTTTTTCTTTTTTAAAGAATATTATAATGTTACAATTCATAATTTTGAATTTAAAATATATCTGTATAAAGTGGAGGAAAATTGATGAAAAAATGTTTATTATTAGGAAATGGTGGAAGAGAAGCAGTAATTGCAGAGTATATAAGCAAAGGATATTCACTATATTCAATCTTACCATATGAAAACCCATCAATAATAGAGGCAGTAGAAAACTCAGAAGGAAAATATATATTAGGCTCACCATTTGATAAAGAACTTGTAAAAAGTCTAATACAAGAAGAAGGAATAGAGGTGTGTATAGTAAGTAGTGATAATCTATTACAAGATGGGCTAATAGATCTTGCAAAAAGCTTAGGTTTACAAGTATTTGGGCCAACATCCAATGGAGCAAAAATAGAATGGAGTAAAACATATGCATTAGAAATAGTAGAAAAACTTGCACCAGAATTTATAATAAAAAACAAAAAAATAAAAAATATAGAAGAATTAAATGACATAATAAATCAATATACAAATGAAAATTTTGTTATAAAGCCAGAAGGTCTAACAGGAGGAAAAGGAGTAAAAGTAGGAGGAATCCACTTTAAAACAAAAGAAGAAGGATATAACTATGCAAAAGAATGCCTAGATGAAAGTGGAAGAGTTATAATTCAAGACAAAATAGAAGGGTCAGAGTTTACACTAATGTGTTTAACAGATGGAAAAAATGTAGTACCAATGCCAATCACATTTGACTATCCATATAGATATGAAGAAGACAAAGGACCAGGAACAGGTGGAATGGGATGTATGAGTTATCCGAATGGACTACTACCATTTTTAACAAAAGAAGATGTAGAAAAATGTGCAGAGCTTATGAAAAAAACAATAGAATATTTAAATAAAGACAGTTTAGAATTTACAGGAGTGCTATATGGAGGATTCTTTAAGACAAACGATGGAATTAAATTTATTGAATTTAATGCAAGATTTGGAGATCCAGAAGCAATAAATGTATTAAATGCATTGGAGACACCATTTGTAGAAGTAGTAGAAAATATAATAAATGGAAATTTATCAAAAGAAAACTGTAAATTTAGTGAAGACTATACATTTACAGTATATGTAGTAAGTAAAGATTATGCAGTAAGAGCAAATAAAGAAGCAACAATATTTGAAATGGATACTAAAAAAATAACTGATATGGGAGTAAAGGTTTACTTTGCAAATGCAAAAGAAATAGAAAAAAATAAATATACATCAGTTAGCAATTCAAGATTGTTTGCAATTTCATTAAAAGGAAAAGATTTTGAAGAAATAAGGAAAAAAGTATATTTGGCAATAGAAGAAAATGTAGATAAAATATTAGATTATAGAACAGATATAGGGAAAATATATATTCATTAAAAACAATTAAGAGGTGATTTTTATCACCTCTTAATTGTTTAGGGTTAAAGTTTTCCATTAATAAATTGCTTTAAAGTCTCAATTAATTGTATTTTTTCAATTGCTTGAACTTTTGCACTAATTACTTCTGGAGTATCTGAACTCTTTATTTCAATTTTTGTTTGAGTAATAATATCACCTTTATCATACTCTTCGTTAACAAAATGAATAGTAGGTCCAGTAAATGGTTCTTTAGCTTCATATACAGCAGTATGAACTTTCATTCCATACATTCCAGGACCACCAAATTTTGGAAGTAAAGAAGGATGTGTATTAATTATTTTATACTTATCAATTAACTTTTTTCCAATCATTTTCAAATATCCTGCAAGTACAATTAAATCAACATTATAATTATTTAAGACATCTAAAAGTTCAGTATCTATTTTATTTGCATCTTTATTTTTTATTAAATAGGTATCGATATTATTAGATTTTGCTCTTTCTAATGCATAAGCATTGGATTTATCAGATATAACTAAACAAATTTTAGCATTTAAAACATCATTTTTTATTGCATCAATAATACTTTGAAGAGTTGTACCATTGCCGAGAAGCGAAAACTACTAAATTATACATATTAATCTCTCCTTTTTCATACACATTATATCAAAAAGAATATTAAAAAACAATAATTTGCAAAATATATAAAAATAATATATAATATAAGCCGTATTAGGAGGAAAATTATGAAACTAATTTCATGGAATGTAAATGGTCTAAGAGCAGTTTTAAAAAAAGGATTTAAAGAATTTTTTTTCGATATAGATGCAGATATATTTTGTATACAAGAAACAAAAATGCAAGAAGGGCAAATTGAAAACTTTGAATTAAAAGGATATAAACAATACTGGAATAGTGCAGTAAAAAAAGGATATTCTGGAACAGCAATTTTTACAAAAAACAATCCATTATCAGTTAGCTATGGTATAGGAATAGAAGAACATGATCAAGAAGGAAGAGTAATAACATTAGAATATGAAAAATTTTATTTAGTAAATATATATGTACCAAATTCAAAAAGAGAATTAGAAAGATTGAGTTACAGGATGATATGGGAGGATGAGATAAGAAAATATTTATCTAACTTAAATAAGAAAAAGAAAGTTATAATATGTGGAGATTTAAATGTTGCACATGAAGAAATAGATTTAAAAAATCCAAAAAGCAATAGAAGAAATGCAGGATTTACAGATGAAGAAAGAGGAAAACTGACAGAACTGTTAAATGCAGGATTTACAGATTCATTTCGTTACATTTATCCAGAAAAAATAGCATATTCATGGTGGTCATATATGGGAAAAGCTCGTGAAAAAAATATTGGCTGGAGGATAGATTATTTTCTTGTATCAAATGATGCAAGAGAAAAAATAAAAGATTCATATATATTCGAAAATATTTACGGAAGTGACCACTGTCCAGTAGGATTAGATATAGATATATAAAGGAGGAGAGGTATGGAAAAGAGACATAATGTATGGGGAAAATGGTTGTATTGGTTTATTTTTGCAGTAGCAGTTATAGCAGTATATAAAACATTAGATAATTTTAATGATATTACCAATTGGATAAAAGGAATAATTGATGTTTTAATGCCATTTGTAATAGGAATATTAATTGCATATTTATTTTATCTTCCATGTAAACAAATTGAACAATTTTTTAATAAATCCAAAATTAAATTTCTAAGAAAAAAATCCAGATTTATTAGTATAATGATAGTATATATAATTGTAATTATATTAATTGTAATAGCAATAAATTTCATAGTACCAGCATTAACGAATAGTATAACAGATTTAGCAAATAATTTTGTTGATTACTATAACAACACGATACAAGGAATTAAAGACATACCAGAAGATTCTATATTACGAAAATTAGATGTACAAAATATAGCAGATAGTTTATCTAATATTCACATAGAAAATTATATTAACTTAGAAATGATAGGTCAGTATGCAAAAAGTGCATTGGGGGTTGCTACAGGAATTTTTGACTTCTTTGTTGCATTAATTGTATCTATATATATTTTATTGGAACGTACACAAATATTAAATTTTATAAAAAAATTAGCAGGAGCAATTTTTAAAGAAAAAACATATAAAGCAATAGGAAAATATTTTAATGATACAAATACTGTATTTTTTAAATTTTTATCAAGTCAAGTACTTGATGCAATTATTGTTGGGATGTTAACTTCAATTTGTATGTTAATTTTAGGCGTAAAATATGCAGTTTTATTAGGATTTGTAATAGGAATTTCTAATTTAATACCATATTTTGGAGCAATTGTAGGAGTTGCAATTGCAATTATAATAACTATATTTACAGGAGGAATAACACAAGCTATATGGCTTGCTGTAACAGTTATAATTCTACAACAAATAGATGCAAATATAATAAATCCAAAAATTGTAGGTAATTCACTTAAAATAAGCCCATTATTAGTAATATTTGCAGTAACAATTGGAGGTGCGTACTTTGGAGTACTTGGAATGTTTTTAGCAGTACCAATATTTACTGTAATTAAAATACTTATAGAAGATTATATTGACTATAAAAATAACATAAAAAAATTAGAAGAAAATGAATAAAAAGGTCTATACTTTTTTGAAAGAATCTCTTATAATAAATATAGATGATTACAATAAAGGATGAGGATTTATGTTTAACAAATTAAAAGAGGAATGTGGAGTTTTTGGAATATACTCAGAAAAAAAAGAAGAAAATGTAGCATATTATACATGTATAGGACTTTCTTCATTACAACATAGAGGAGAAGAAAGTTGTGGGATTGCAATTAATAAGGGAGGTATAATCTCTTACCATAAAGATGTAGGATTAGTATCAGATGTGTTTGATCAAAAGAAAATTGATGAATTTTCTTTAGGAAAAATGGCTATAGGTCATGTTAGATATTCAACAACAGGTGCACCAAAAAAAGAAAATGCACAACCAATAGTTATTCGTCATGCAAAAGGCAATATGGCAGTGGTACATAATGGAAATTTAACAAATGCAGTAGAATTAAGAAAAGAACTTCAAGAAAATGGAGCAATTTTTAATTCAACATCAGATACAGAAGTTATAGCATATATTATTACGCGTGAAAGATTAAAAACAAAATCTATAGAAGAAGCAGTTATAAATACAATGAAATATATAAAAGGAGCATATTCATTGTTAGTAATGAGTTCTCAAAAGCTTATAGCAGTTCGCGATCCACAAGGATTTAGACCTCTATGTATAGGTGAGTTAGATAAAGATATAGTCTTTTCATCAGAAAGTTGTGCATTAGACATAATGGGAGCGAAATTTATACGAGATGTAAAGCCTGGAGAAGTAGTAGTTGTAACAAATAATGAAATGCAATCATATGATTGTAAAGATGGTCAAAAAGATGGATTATGTATTTTTGAATATATATATTTTGCAAGACCAGATTCTACAATAGATGGAATGAATGTACACCATTTTAGAGAAGAAGTAGGAAAAAGTTTAGCAAGACAAGCACCAGTTGATGCAGATTTTGTTGCTGGAGTTCCAGACTCAGGATTAGATGCAGCATTAGGTTATTCAAAGCAATCTAAAATACCATATGATATGGCATTCATAAAAAGTAAGTATATAGGAAGAACATTTATACAATCAACACAAACTAGGAGAAAAAAGCAAATATTATTAAAATTAAACCCAATTAAAAATACAGTAAAAGGAAAAAGAATCATATTAATAGATGATTCAATAGTAAGAGGAAATACACTTATAAGGTTAGTAAAAACTTTAAGAACAGCAGGAGCAAAAGAAATTCATTTACGAATTGCATCTCCAAAATTTATTGATATATGTTATTTTGGAACAGATGTTGCTAAGAAAGATGAATTAATAGCAGTAGGAAAAACGACAGAGCAAATTTGCAAAGAAATAGGTGCAGATTCCTTAGAATATTTAAGTTTAGATAATTTAAGAAAAATTGCAAAAGAATCTAATATGAAAGGATTTTGTGAAGGATGTTTTACAGGGAAATATCCAATCGAAGTACCAGATGAGATACAAAAAGATAAATTTGAACCAATATTTTAAAATAAAAGACTATGGTAATGGCGTTACGGTTTAACATATTAATCCACCAATTATTAATAATTGGTGGATTAATATGTTAAAACTATACTAGGTTTAATTCTTTTTGTATTTTTTTGATTTCTTCATAACTGACTTTACTGTATAATTTAATCTTTTCAATACTCTCACCATTTTTTAGCATTTCTTTAACAATTTCAGTTACTACTTCGGCTCTACCTTCAGCTTTACCCTCGGCTCTACCTTCAGCTTTACCCTCAGCTTTACCCTCAGCTTTACCCTCAGCTCTACCTTCGGCTCTATCTCTGCGAATATCTTCGATTAAATATTGCCATGCACATTTCATATTTTTATCCACTCCTTTT
>CANQZT010000097.1 GCA_947628335.1 uncultured Clostridia bacterium
TTCCTTATTTTGTGCATTTGTGTAATTCTTTGCTGCCTTCTGTGCTGTTGTAAATATGCCACGTTCTCCTATCGTCAAATTAATTGTTACTCCTGCAAGTATTAATAGCACTATTATTGTTATTACTAGTGCTATTAACGTTATTCCTTTCTCTTTTCTTGAAACATCCTCCATTTTCTTTTGTTCCTCCTTGTTATTTATTTTCTTGCTTCATTTTATTTTAGCTATTTTACCTTTTCAATAAAACGGAAGGATGTTTCTTATCATTTATCTACATAATATTTTAATTCTGCTTGTTCCATTATTTGTATATCATTCATATAATATATATAAACTTATAAATAATATGATTATATTCTTATAATAAATAATATTAAAGAAGGTATTTATATGTATAAACAAACTTATAAATTAGCAATTGTTGGTGCTACTGGATTAGTTGGCAGAACTGCACTTAAAGTATTAGAAGAAAAAAATCTACCAATTTCTAAATATGCTTTTTTTGCCTCTAGCCGTTCTGCTGGAAAAGAAATCACTTTTAAAGGTAATTCATATACCATCTGTGAATTAGATGAACATTCTTTTGATGAAGGCTTCGATTTTGCAATTTTTTCTGCTGGTAGTGATACTTCAAAAAAATACTCTCCCATAGCTGTAACTCATGGATGTATTGTTGTAGATAATAGCAGTGCTTTTCGAATGGATAAAGATGTTCCTTTAGTTGTACCTGAGGTAAATTCCGAAGAAATTGAAAACAATCATGGAATTATTGCTAATCCAAATTGTTCTACAATTCAAGCTGTTGTTGCTTTAAAACCCTTAGATGAAAAATATAAAATTAAAAGAATTGTGTATTGTACTTATCAAGCTGTATCCGGTGCTGGAAAAAATGGAATTGATGATTTAGAAAACGGTATAAAAGGCTTAGCTCAAAAAAAATTTCCACATCCAATTTTTAATAATTGCATACCTCATATTGATGTATTTTTAGATAATGGCTACACAAAAGAGGAAGAAAAAATGATTAATGAAACTAGAAAAATTTTAAAACATCCAGATTTGAAAATAACTGCAACTGCAGTAAGAGTTCCAGTTATTAACTCCCACAGTGAAAGCATTAACATTGAATTTGAAAATGAATTTGATTTAAATGATTTAATAAATACTCTTCAAAAAGCTCCAGGCGTTATTGTTAAAGATGATGTAAAGAATAATATTTATCCACTTGCTACTTCTTCAAATGGATATGATGATGTTTTTGTTGGAAGAATTCGCAGAGATTATAGTGTAAAAAATGGTATAAATTTATGGGTAGTTGCTGATAACATTAGAAAAGGTGCCGCTTCTAATGCTATACAAATTGTTGAACAAATGATTCATTAAACCGAATAATAGCTTCATTTTAATTTCATACTGAAAAATTTTTAATACCATAAAAATGGAGCTATTCATTGTAAAAATTTTATATAATATTTTTTTCGCAAGATATACAATTTGAACATTCCAAACTACACTTATCTTCTATAAAACTAGTATCTCTTCCTATCTTCTTATAATAGTCTATTATTGCAAGTTTAACTGCTTCTTCTGCTAAAACAGAACAATGTATTTTCACATATGGTAATCCATCTAACGCTTCTACTACTGCTTTATTTGAAAGTTGCAACGCCTCCTCTACTTTTTTACCTTTTATTAACTCTGTTGCCATACTACTTGTTGCAATTGCTGCTCCACATCCAAATGTTTTGAACTTTACATCTGCAATAATATCATTTTCTATTTTTAAATATATTTTCATAATATCTCCACAAATAGGATTTCCTGCTTGCCCTATTCCATCTGCATTTTCTATTTCTCCAACATTTCTAGGATTTGAAAAATGATCAATTACCTTATCTGAATACATCTCGTTCCCTCTTTCCTATCATAATATTATTTTTCCTCATAAAGTGGAGACATTTTTCTTAATTTATTTACTACTTCCACAAGTGTATTTACTAAAAAATCCACATCTTCTTTTGTATTATCATCTCCAAAAGTTATTCTTAAAGAACCATGTGCTATTTCAGGCTCTAAACCTATTGCAACTAATACATGTGATGGCTCAAGCAAACCTGAAGTACATGCCGAACCACTTGAAGCACATATCCCTTTCATATCTAAATTTAAAAGTAGTGCTTCTCCTTCTATAAATTTAAAAGAAATATTGGCATTTCCAGGTAATCTTTTAGTTCTATGACCATTCAATTTCACATATGGAATCTTTTGCTCTACTTCAGATATATAGTAATCCCTTAAATTTGTTAACTTATCGTTATATTTATCAAAATTTTCATATACTAAATCAATTGCTTTTCCTAATCCTACAATTTCTGCTACATTTTCTGTTCCAGCTCTTTTATTTTTTTCTTGATGTCCACCATCTTGAATTTTATCAAATTTTACTCCATTTCTTACATATAGTGCACCTATTCCTTTTGGACCATAAAATTTATGACCTGACATTGATAATAAATCAATATTTAATTCATTTACATTTATTTTTACATTGCCTACTGCTTGAACAGCATCTGTGTGAAAATATATATTATGTCTTTTTGCTATTTCTCCTATTTTTTTAATAGGCTGAATTGTTCCTATTTCATTATTCGCAAACATTATACTTATTAAAATTGTCTTATTTGTAATTGACTGCTCTAATTCCTCTAGTTTAATTAATCCTTCTGAATCTACATTTAAATACGTTACATCAAATCCTTGTTTTTCCAAATTTTTACATGTATGCAGAACAGCAGGATGTTCTATCTTTGTAGTAATAATATGATTCCCCTTCTCACGATTAGCATATGCAACACCTTTTATAGCTAAATTATCACTTTCACTTCCACAAGAAGTAAAATAAATTTCTTTATTATTAGCACCAATTGCTTTTGCAACCTTCTGTCTTGACTCTTCTACAACTTTTCTTGCTTTTCTTCCTATACTATAAATAGATGATGGATTTCCATAGTTTAGCGAAAAATATGGCAACATTTCGCGTACCACTTCTTCTTTTGTTGGAGTTGTTGCAGCATGGTCAAAATATCTTATCTTTTCCATTTTTTTCCTCTTTTCTTAAAGTTATTATTATATATTATATGAATTTATTGTACATATATAACAAAAAAGATTGATTAAAAAATCAATCTTTTTTGTTCCTATTGCAAATTTTGGCTACATCTATGACAAATAGTTGGATTTTCCTTATCCTCTCCTACTGTTTTAGAAATCATCCAGCATCTTTCACATTTTTTGCCTTCTGCTTGTTCTACCTTTACTCCTATATATTGGTCATCATCATCTTTTTTTCCATTTACAATTTCTACATCAGAAACAATCAATATTTCCTTTAGTACCTCTTCTTTTCCTTTTATAAATTCATATTCTTCACCATCTGCAATTAATGTTACTTTTGCTGCAAGTGATAAACCTATTTCTTTGTTTGCTCTTGCAACTTCTAGTTTTTTTGCAACTTCATCTTTTATTTTAATATATTTATTCCACTTTTCTTCTAACTCTTTATTATCATATTTTGGATTTGCTTTTGGATAATAATCTAACATTACACTTTCAGTGTTTTCTCCTGCTTTATGTGGCATAAATTTCCAAATTTCTTCTGCAGTAAAACATGTCATTGGAGCAAGAATTCTTACAAGTGCTGATAATATTTCATACATAGTAGTTTGAGCAGATCTTCTTTCTTGTGAATCTTTCTTACAAGTATATAATCTATCTTTAATTATATCTAAGTAGAAAGAACTCATATCAACCACACAAAATTGATTAATTGCATGATACGCATTATGAAAATCATAACTATTATATGCTTCTGTACAATCTTTTATTAATTTATTCAACCTTGTAAGTGCCCATTTATCTATTTCTTGTAAATTATCATAAGAAACTGGTGAATTTACATCGAAATCGCTTATATTACCTAATATATATCTTGCTGTATTTCTTATTTTTCTATAAACTTCTGTTACTTGTTTTATAATATTTTTTGAACCACTAACATCAGATTTATAATCAGATGATAATACCCAAAGTCTTAATACATCTGCACCAGATTCATTAATAACATCTTTTGGATCAATACCATTTCCTAAGCTTTTAGACATCTTTCTACCTTGCTCGTCTACAGTATATCCATGAGTTAATACTTCTTTATATGGTGCTTTTCCTTTTGTCGCAACACTTGTTAAAAGTGATGATTGGAACCATCCTCTATATTGGTCACTTCCCTCTAAATACATATTTGCTTCTGGTAAACCACGCTCTGCAAGTACAGATTCATGAGTTGAACCAGAATCGAACCACACATCCATTATATCTGTTTCTTTTTTGAACTCTGTACTTCCACAATGAGGACATTTTGCTCCATCTGGCATTAATTCTTTTTCAGATAATTCAAACCATGCATTTGAACCTTTATTTTTAAATATTTCTTGTACCTTTTCTAAACTTTCTGGTGTTACATATTCTTTTTCACATTCAGCACAATAAAAAATAGGAATTGGTACTCCCCAAGTTCTTTGGCGAGAAATACACCAATCATTTCTATCTTCTACCATTTTAGAAATTCTTTCTTCTCCCCATGCAGGATACCATTTTACGCTTTTTATAGCTTCTAAAGTTTCCTTTCTAAATCCATCAACTGATGCAAACCATTGATTAGTTGCTCTATAAATTACTGGATGTTTACATCTCCAACAATGTGGATAAGAGTGATTTACTACTTCTGATGCAAGTAAATATCCATTTTCATCTAGCCACTTAATAATTTCTTTATCTGATTTTGCATAATACATACCAGCAAATATTCCTGCTTCTTCTGTTTGATGTCCTTTACTATCAATAGTAACAACAATATCTAAATTATTTTTCAATCCACAAAGATAGTCTTCTTTACCATATCCGTGGTGCTGTGTGAACTGCTCCTGTACCTGTGTCTAATTCAACAAGTATAGTATCATCAGAGCCAAGTACTACTCTTGAATCTCTATCTAAAAATGGATGTTTACAAATTACTCCTTCTAAATCTTTACCTTCAAACTCAGCAATTATTTTATATTCTGTTATTCCAGCTTTTTCCATAACTTTCGAAACAAGTTCTGTTGCTATAATTACTTTTTCTTTTCCAATATCTACAATACTATATTTATAATCTGCACCTATTGTTATTCCCATATTTCCTGGCAAAGTCCATGGAGTTGTAGTCCAAATTACAAAAAATGTATTATCTTTATCAAATTTTCCTTTTGAATCTTTTACTGGGAATTTTACATATGCTGTATGCGAATTTACATCTTTATATTCTATTTCTGCTTCTGCAAGTGCTGTTTCACAATCAGTACACCAATATACTGGTTTTAATCCCTTATATATATACCCTTTTTTATACATATCTGCAAATACCCCAATTTGTTTTGCTTCCATTTGAGGTTGATATGTTATATATGGATTATCCCAATCTGCTAATACTCCTAGACGTTTAAATCCTTCAATTTGCTTGTCTTTATAATCCATTGTAAATTTTTTACAAGTGTTACGAAATTCTGTAACTGGTATTTCATCACGATTTAGTCCTAATTTTTCAATTGCTTTTTTTTCAGTTGGCATTCCATGTGTATCAAATCCTGGTACAAAAGGAGTATAATACCCTTGTAAGTTTTTATATCTTACTATTGTGTCTTTTAGTATTTTATTTAGTGCATGACCTAAGTGAATTTCTCCATTTGCATAAGGAGGCCCATCATGTAATACAAAAGGTTCTTTTCCTTCATTTTTTTCAAGCATCTTTTCATATAGCTTATTTTCAAAAACACTTTCTAAGACTTTAGGTTCGTTTTCTGGAAGACTTGCTCTCATTGGAAAATCTGTCTTTGGTAAATTTAATGTTGAACTATAATCTTTCTTTTTTTCACACATATTTTTCCTCTCCTTTATTAAA